>CALIQO010000548.1 GCA_938044055.1 uncultured Saprospiraceae bacterium | reverse complement strand
CCTGTCTGGAAAGTCTGTAAAAGAAAGCCAACTGGGCTTGATCTTCAATGGCCTGCTCAAGGTTCCTATGCAGTTTTTTATACTCCTAGTAGGTATAATGGTATTTATCTTTTACCAATTCAATAGCTCTCCTGTTTTCTTTAACCCTTCTGTAGTTGATAAAGTTTTAGCCTCAGAACATGCAGATGATTACCGAAGTTTAGAACAAGAATATAGAGGCCTGCTTGATCAGAAATCAGCTGTCAGTCTTGCTTATGCATCTGCCATCGAATCAGAGAAAATAACTCTGGGTGATCAGCTGGCTGATCTTGAAAAATCAAAAGATGACCTTAGGAATAAAGGAATAGAAATCATAAAACAAGCTGACCCTGAAGCTGAAACCAATGATAAAGATTATGTCTTCATCCATTTCATCTTAAATCAATTGCCGATAGGATTGGTAGGATTGCTACTGGCCGTTATATTTTCTGCAGCTATGTCTAGTACCGCTTCAGAACTCAATGCCCTAGGTTCTACTACATCAGTAGATCTATACAGAAGAAATGTTGCTGGCAGAAATGAAGAACACTACCTAAAGATGTCTAAAGTCTTTACACTTTTATGGGGAGTTATTGCCATACTGTTTGCGACATTCGGAACCCTGGCTGAGAACCTCATCCAACTGGTTAATATTATAGGTTCTATATTTTATGGAACCATACTAGGTATCTTCTTGCTTGCATTCTATGTTAAGAAAGTTAAGTCTAATGCCACTTTCATTGCAGCTCTTATTTCACAAGCACTCATTATAGCTATATTCTTCAGTGATGTAGTCAGTTACTTATGGTTAAATGTAATCGGTTGCCTACTGGTTATGGCGATTGCTTACATACTCCAGCCCTTGGTTAATAAGAAGTGAAAAAGAGGAGATTCAATGAAGAATCTCCCCTGATCACCAACAAGTAAGGGCGGATCATAATCGATCTACAATAGGTGCCATTGCTGGCCCTAATTCATAGATAGATGCTTGTAATTCAGATTTCAGATCTGACACGACTTCGTATCGACGATCTGCCTTGTAGATTTCTGCCATCTGATATAGAACACTGGGTTCATAGCATTTTTCATAAACTTTAGAATCCATTATTTCCACTGCCTTTGACAATTCACCATTGTGAAAATATGCCCAGGCCAGTAAGGCTTGTGATTGTGGAACTGGTCTAGCATCTACTTCTTGCTGAGCTCTATCTATAAGCTCACTATTATCCTGATCGAACGACAATCCATACTCAATCCATACAGGCGCATACATACCACCATATGCTGCTTTTTTAATTTCATTGATATACCTTCTATTATAAATTTCATAGTCGATGGTATTTCCTTCCGCTTGCGACACTTGAGCCTTCTGATCATAATATTTAGGGTCAGAAGACCTTTCATGTATTTTATCAAGAATCCTGTGTGCTTCCTTATAATTTTTCAGATGAGAAAAAGATATCCAAGCTATGCCATATAACGGATATGATTCATAAGGCTTTATCTCAAGGGCACTGAGATAGGCATTGTAAGAATCCTCAAGTCTGCCGGCATGACCATAGAAGTCGCCTAGGTTAGACCAGGACCAGTATGAAAGATCTTTGTTGTTCATTTCTTCCGCAATGGCAGAAGCCCCTTCTAGTAGACCTATTGCCGCTTCTAGATCCCCTTTATGATCGGCAAGTTTTGCCTTTCTTATGAGATAATGGAATTCTTTATTATCGGGAAACGCTCCTTCTAGGTAACGCTCTGCCTTATTGATGTCGCCTAATTCCAGGTACACATCTGATAAGATGGCTTTCGTCTCTTGTAGTCCTTCACCATTTTTCTCGGCCTTTTTTAATATGGATTTAGCATCTAAAAATCGATGCTGAGAAATATAGTTTCTTGCTAAATTCCGCATAACAGAGACATCTTTAGAATTAACATCTGCGTGTATACTTTCTAATAAGTGTGTCGCTTCATTAAGCGTGTTTATATCACGCTCTATGGCAAATGATTCCATCATACCAGACGCCACTTTCTTGCTATAGGTATATTGGCTAGGAGCATGATCTAATTTCTGTTTCCAAAAATCAATTTCCTTCTCAACTGATTTCAATTTTTCAGAATTACCGGATTCTAGGTATACATTATAATCTGACGCGTTTAAAAAATAGCTTTCTTGATAGGATCTATTCAGGAGGTACACAAGAGATATACATACAATTAAGAAGCCTCCTATCTTGATCATGTTCTTCTGTGTCGAAGAATAAAATATGAATGAATTTAAGTTTTCCATTTTCTATAGTTTGTTGGTGTGAAAAAGGAGGACTGAATCCTAGGATCCAGTCCTAAGAATTTATTGTTACCAGGGTGATGCTAGGTATGGGAATGTAGTTGAAAAATTCTTATCGTTGCTATCCACATGATCGTCAGATAGGTTAGGGTTTTCTGTAAAATCTTCTCCCCCGAATATCAGTAGCAACTCTACTGTTATTACATCG
>CALIQO010000547.1 GCA_938044055.1 uncultured Saprospiraceae bacterium | reverse complement strand
TACTTTGATAGAGGTACCGGAGAATGGAGAAATCATCTATCCTTTGTTTCAAGATTGAAAGCTGCTGGATTGATATATGGTAAGTCTCTTTATTATTATGAAGTTATCGGTGGCCAACATACTACCCAGTTCTGGCAGGCACGGATAGAAATACCATTCCGTTTATTCCTTGAAGGAATAAATGCTTCTGATGAACCTATTGATTTAGAATGCAGAGCATATTGCGCGATGGATCTCACGAACAACAACTTCAGCACAACAAGAATTAATCCCATCATAGAATATGAGAGTGGAATCAAGTTTTCCGTAATTTCTGAAGCTGAATATAGAATCGTATCCGGCAGTGGTCGAATTGCGGAAGATGGAACATACACCGTCACCAGCGATTCTCCTATGGAAGTAGAGGCTTCTTATCTTGATGAAAAAGATAGAGCTACTCTTAATAAGTGCAATTAATTAAAGCTTGTATTTAATTCGCGTTGACTTACTTTCTTGTTGGTATTTAATCTTTCAGGCAAGGTATACTTACTTCTTTCTTAAGATTATTTCTCCCATATAATTGTCCATTTATTATCCTTATACTGCTTAGTACATTCAGGAAACAAGCATTCACCACAGAATTGACACAATCTCTCACATTGATTATTCACAATGTCTTCTACTCCATCCCAGTGGGTTGCATCTGTGTTGACCCAATAATGTAATTCTCCAGCCACTTCTTGGACTTGGACAGTTTTAATTTCTACGAATGGGTCCTGATCATCAAGCATAAGTTGAATGCATACTGGGACTTCCGTACTAATCTCCGTTGATTGTGAACATGCAAGCATGCCTAAAGCAATGTATAAAAAAGTAATCTTTCTCATTATAACTGCATTTTGTAATAAAGACTGATTACTGTGAAGAATCGTTGGTTCTAATTCTATTTTTATTTCTATAGAATCTCGTCGATATTATAAGAATTATGTCTTACGCTTCATGCAAAAAATCTTCCAGGTAGTATAGCTAAAAGACTCATCCTTACTTACCCATTCTCCTCGCCAATCAAAGCCATCTTCAGATATATTGTAAAAATTAATCTTGTAGTAGCCGTCCATGCCATTGGTGGCTTTCTGTTCTCTGTACAATACGATGTCTCCATTTTCTTGTTTATTACCTTCCCAGGTAGACAATACAGTAGAGGGTGTGCCAGAACTATAATAATGAACATACCATTGAGCACTATCAGGAATATACTGCCGTATACTTCCAGAGTGTAAGCCATCCTCTTTCAACGTTTCATCCTGGACAGCCATGCCATTCATAATATACTTAAACCTCCATATCATATTGACCGTATCTCCCCAGGCAGTCTGATTTATACGGCTAATTGATTTACAATTACATTCTCCGATCATAGGAGCCCAATCTCTTATTTCATCTGGCATTTTAGGATGGAAAGTACCGAATGGGTTTTCCTCTGAAGGTTCATACATATAAGTGTCTTGTCCTTGGAGACCCTTGAATAGAAAAAGAGACAGTAATAAAAGTCCCATGGATAATTTAAAATTGGTCATCATTTTTAAATCTATCTTTAAATAAAAAACATAGCATTAATGGCTTATTAATAAGCCCACCATATTAACGAAAAGAAAGTATCGCGCGTCGCATGGAATGAAGAAAGACAATACATAGAAATAGGAATATGTCATCTAGGATAACAAGCTTGCAAGAATGTTCTACAATATGGAGCTTTATGATTTCAGTCTTGTATAGGCACATTTACAGGTATAGAAGCAACTTATCGATTGACGATATATGAGCCTTTTCTGAAAAACACTTTCACAACCATTCATTTAGCACTATTTTCCTGTCAGTTACAAAGTCAAAATTAACGGAGTCTATCCACTTCTAGATGGGTTTTAAATTCAAGATGGTGACCCAGGCCCATTAACGAAGGGAGGCGCTTTATTCAATCAAGCTTTTTAGAAATCCGGAATACTCATTTGCTGCAAGCAGAATCCTTCAATCCAGGATTCAACATATATAATGACGGTGTAAATGCTTCATTAATACTTGACAACGTCACTTTCATCAGGCTTGGATACAATATACCTCAGCCTTCTATTCTTAATGAATCAGGAGCTGAAATCAATATCAAAAACACCGTAATTATTGACGAGTAATTGCCAGTACCCTTCTTTAACTTAGACATATAACTCCACCCATTCAATATTATATTCCGAATCATTACTGATGATGCCTTTCTATGCGTAGAAGGCAAGAATACCCTGATTACTCAGAGTTACTAAACCACTAGTTACTAAAAATACTTGCCAATTAATCGGTTGCATAGCTCTAAACGAAAATAGACATTTGTGAAAACGAAATAAAATGAAATTTCATGAATTACATGACGATGAAAACCCATTACTTTTATGTAATGTATGGGATGCCCAGAGTGCAAAAATTGCAGAAGCGTTAAATTTCAAAGCGATAGGAACTTCTAGTAGCGCTATTGCTGCCATGCTCGGATACAAAGACGGAGAAGATATGTCGTTCCAAGAGTTGCTCTACATCGTCCAGAGAATACATGCCTCCTCTATTCTACCACTTACTGTAGATCTCGAAGGAGGTTACAGTAGAAACCCAGATATAATTACGGAAAACATAATACATCTTGCAGATATAGGAGTAGCGGGGATCAACATAGAAGACAGTGTTGTCACCGATTCACGTACACTTATAGAGAAGGCTAATTTTGCACGCACACTTCATGCTGTATGTTCTAATTTATATAAACAGAATATCGACGTCTTCATCAATGTAAGAACAGATGCTTTTCTTCTGGCGTCTCAAAAGCCGGTAGAAACAACCATCGAAAGAGCAAAGGCTTATCAGGATGCCGGTGCTCATGGACTGTTCGTTCCATGTATAGAAAAAGTGGCGGATATCAAGCAAGTAGTTCATGAAACAGAACTACCCCTTAATGTTATGTGTGTTCCAAATCTACCGGATATTAAAAAGCTCGGAGAAATAGGCGTCAAGAGAATTTCTATGGGTAATTTTGTTTATAATAAAACAAGCCAATTTTTTAAAAAAGAATTGAGTGTTATTTTATCAAGCAATTCATTCCTAAACCTATTCAACTAATGGAAATATCTAATCCTACAGTTATCAGTGAATACTACGAGGCGTTGCTTAATAGAGACTCTACTTATGTGGGAATCTTTTATGTAGGTGTAAAAACTACTTCTGTATTCTGCATTGCTACATGCAGGGCCAGAAAACCTAAAAAGAAAAATGTATCATTCTACAAATCGTATTCAGATGCTTTAAAGAATGGTTACCGACCTTGTAAGATATGCAACCCGACAGAAAACGCAAGTGAAGCTCCTCATCAAGTAACGCATGCTATAAAGTTGATCAAGGAAAATCCGAAATCTAAAATTTCTGACTACACGCTCAGAGAAAACAATATCAGTCCTGATCTAGTTCGCAGATGGTTTAAGAAAAACTATGGCATCACCTTCCATGCGTTTCAGAGAATGTATAGAATCAATAATGCGTATAAGGAGTTAAAGGATGGAAAGGCGACCACACACATAGCCTATGGCCTTGGTTATGAGTCATTAAGTGGATTCGGATATACCTATAAAAAGCTAATGGGGAACTCACCTATTAAAAGTAAGACTAAAAGCATTATCCTGATCAATAGATTGACAACACCACTAGGACCTATGTTCGTATGTTCTACAGATAAAGGAATATGTCTTCTAGAGTTCACCGATCGTAAAATGCTTGAGACTGAATTCAAAGATCTCCAACGTTTGCTTGATTCAGAAATACTTATAGGTGAAAACAAACATATAGAACAACTCAAGATAGAGCTTAACGATTACTTCAATGGCAAACTTAAAAAATTCGAAACACCGATAGACGCCCCTGGTACTCCGTTTCAACAAAAAGCATGGAAGGCTCTTACGCATGTATCTTATGGCACTACCATTAGCTATGAAGAACAAGCAAGCAATGTAGGAAATCGCAATGCTACAAGAGCTGTAGCAAGAGCTAATGGGAGCAACAGAATTTCTATAGTTATTCCATGCCATAGGATTATAGGTAAGGATGGAAGTCTGACCGGATATG
>CALIQO010000546.1 GCA_938044055.1 uncultured Saprospiraceae bacterium | reverse complement strand
CTTCTCCGCATGACGTGTTAGGACATACATAAAGTCGCCATCTTTTAAATCAAGTGAATAGGATCTTCCATCGTCCAGAAAAATTTCATCTTTCTTAATTTCTGAAACATAACTCCCTGAGATATCTTCAACAGTCAACACTGAAGCTTCCTGCTTACAGGATAAGATCAATAGGATTACTAAGAGGCTAAAAAAACTATGCGATAACTTCATCGAACAGGGGTATTTCTACTTGGTTTTTTAATATATCATCCATGGTCTCTCTTTTTCTTATCAAGTAATCTTGACCATTGTAGACCATTACTTCTGCTGGACGATATCGGCTATTATAATTAGAAGACATCATATAGCAGTATGCGCCAGCATTCTTGAATGCGATGATGTCCCCTTCACTTATTTCAGAGATCTTTCTGTTGATACCAAAGGTATCTGTTTCACATATATACCCTACCACGGTGTAAATTCTTGTCTTACCTGTAGGTCTAGAAACATTAATTATATCGTGATAGGCATCATAGAACATAGGCCTTATCAGGTGGTTGAGTCCAGAATCTATTCCTGCGAACACAGTTGATGTAGTCTGCTTTATTACATTGACTTTTGCCAGAAAGTATCCAGATTCACTAACTAGAAACTTTCCTGGTTCAAAAACCAAGTCTAAATCACTGCCGTAGACAGAACAGAATTCTGCAAATCTTTCAGTCAGTCTCTCTCCTAGCTCTTCTATATCCGTAGAGATTCCATCTGACTTATAAGGTACTTTGAAACCTGATCCGAAATCTATATATGTGAGACCTTCGAAATCTTGGGCAACATTCAATAATATTTCTGCTCCTGAGAGGAAAACTTCTATGTCTAGTATATCTGACCCAGTATGCATGTGCAAGCCATTAAGTTTTAAACCTGTAGCTTGTATGATTCTCTTAACGTGAGGGATCTGGTATATCGATATTCCGAATTTAGAATCAATATGACCAGTTGATATTTTATTGTTACCTCCAGCCATTATGTGTGGATTGATCCGCACACATATAGGATAATCAGGAAATTCTTGACCGAATTGTTCTAGGATGGATAGGTTATCAATATTAACCATTACACCTACTTTCACTGCTTGTGCGATCTCTTCCAGAGATACACAATTAGGTGTATACATTATCTCTGAAGGTTCGAAGCCTGCCTTCAACCCCAGTTTCACTTCTTGAATACTCACTGTATCTAGCCTAGCGCCCAAGCTCTTTATGAACTTAAGAATATTGATATTAGTCAGTGCCTTACATGCATAATTTACCTTGAGTTTCTTCCATGAGAAAGCATTGTTCAATCGTTTATACTGACGTTCGATAATAGAGGTGTCATAGACATAAAGTGGGCAGCCATATTTTTCAACAAGGCCCAGAGGATCAACGCCTCCGCTTAATTGATATTGATTATTAACTATCTCCACGAATCCTTGATTTTGATCGAACCCCAAAATTATGAAATAAACCGAGATTATGCACCCTTAAAACCAAAAGGGGTTGCATCTATTTTTAAGACATACACACCAAAAGTATCGAGTTTTACATCTATATTGATGATAATACTATTGAAAGACAAGTGATGGACGGCTTACAAGACATATTACAAGGTTGTATACAGGAGGACTCTTCTGCACAAGAATCCTTGTATAATCGATACAGTTCATTGTTTTTGTCAATGATTCTAAGGTATGTCAAGCGGCGAGATGTGGCAGAGGATGTCCTTGTAGAAGGTTTCTACAAGATTTTTTCTAAAATTGACAGCTTCAATGGTAAGGGTAGTTTCGAAGGATGGATGAAAAGAATTATGGTCAACGAAGCACTCATGGAATTAAGAAAAAAGAATGTTCTACATCTAAGTGTAGAGCTTAATCAAGCTTCAGATAGAGTTGACGATGTCGACCATATCAGTAGAATGAGTTATGAGGAGTTGCTTACGTTACTTGATGATCTACCGCCTGGATATAGAACGGTATTCAATATGTATGTGATAGAAGGATATAAGCATAGAGAAATTGCAGAGATCCTAGATATAAGCATCAACACAAGCAAGTCACAACTTATCCTTGCTAAGAAGAAGATGCAAGAACTGGTTAAAAAAAAACATGACCTAACTAAGTTGGGTAGTTAATTGATAATTATGAATAAGGAGCATAAATCATTTATTGAAAATCTGGAAGAGATCAGAAACCACGAAATCTCCCCTTCCCCATCTAGTTGGAATAGGATTAAGGATAAAACAAGTAAGCGACGGGCTAAGCGAAAGATCAAGCTGTATCAGAAGCTCAGCATTGCTGCTAGTTTTATTGCACTCGTTGCTGTAGGCTCTTTATTAAACCACAATATTGACCACAAGAGGCACGGAGACATCTTCGCTACTAATGACTTATACAGTCCTATTGTTCTAGAAGAATTGCCCAGTGAGCTTGAGAGTGATTTCTATAATGTAGACCTGGTTAATCACCTCAGAAAGAGCTATGACATGCTCAGGCCATACACTGAAATAAAATCTCAATCTGAACTTTAATCTTTATCTCGGTTCAGAATTATCTATTTCTATTAAATTAGCTGTTTCATATACATCTAAAAATAAAGATGCCAGAAATATCTAAAAGAGGGATAGAATTATCCGAATCCCCGATTCGCAACCTTATGCCTTTTGCTAGAGCAGCTAAAATGAGAGGCAATCATGTCTATCATCTCAATATAGGGCAGCCAGATATAGAGACACCTATCCGTGCTCTTGAAAGGGTAAAAAACATTAAAAACAAGGTTGTTGCTTATGGTCCATCTGAAGGGTTGCCCGAGCTTAGAAGTACAGTAGCTTCTTATTACGACAAGTTCAATGCAGGTGTCGAAGCAGAATTCGTATATGTCACTACTGGAGCATCTGAAGCCATTCAGATGGCATTTTTATCTACTTGTGACAGAGGCGATCAAGTAATTATCCCAGAACCCTTTTATGCTAATTATCTGGGATTTGCCCATTTAGCAGGAATAGAAATAGTTCCTATAACAACGCATCTTGAAGATTCATTTGCACTACCAGATATAGCCGACTTTCAGAAGAAAATTACTCCACGGACCAGAGCCATCTTCCTCTGTAATCCAGGAAATCCTACAGGAAAACTATACAGCAAAAACGATCTGATACAACTTGCAGAGATCGTAAAAGAAAGAGATCTTTTTTTAATCGTGGATGAGGTATACCGAGAATTCTGTTATGATACGATTTTCACATCCATCCTTTCTATCCCAGGTTTAGAGAAAAATGCCATAGTTATCGATTCTATATCTAAGGTATTCAGCTCTTGTGGATCAAGAATAGGTTACCTGATTTCTAAGAATGAGGCATTTCTTTCCTCTGTAAACAAAATTGCCCAGCTCAGGCTATGCCCACCTTTTTTCGGTCAGCAGATGGCTCTAGGATGTTATGAAGAAAACACAACTTACATAGAACAAGCTGTGGCAGAATATAGGAAGCGCAGAGACTTTCTTTTTAAAGCTCTATCCGAAATACCAGACATTAAGTGCTATAAGCCAGATGCTGCTTTTTACAATATGGTAGAATTACCTATAGATGATGCGCAGGATTTCTGTAAATTTTTATTGAAGGATTTCAGTCATAACAATGAAACCGTTATGCTTTCACCAGGTAATGGGTTTTATAGCGCACAGACCGTTGTTAAAAACCAAGTAAGAATTGCTTACATCTTAAACGTCGATGACTTAAAAAGGTCCATTGAGTTATTACAGGATGCACTTGTCGCATATGCTCAAGTAAAGATAGGCCACTTCTAGTAAACTAATTATGCATTAATTTTCAGTTGGTCCCCTACTCGGATGACACCCGTTCTGTTTACAATCATATTCATTCCGAAACTCAAAGCATTGCCTGTCCGCCTATAAGCAACAAGTTCTTTAGTAACTTCTGGAGAAGAAGCACCAGATATAGGATCAATATTGATTACTTGACACCTGACACATGGCTTTATCGACTG
>CALIQO010000545.1 GCA_938044055.1 uncultured Saprospiraceae bacterium | reverse complement strand
CCATATGATCGAAACCCAGTTGATCTGGAAACGACTCGCTGTCTGGAAAAGGGGAATCTGGAGTTGTAAGTAGATTTCCACCCGTATTATAAGTAGAAAACTCTGCTCTCAAATCACTCAATCTTATTTTTTTATTTCGCTCTCCTTCTAGTGCTGCTTTGTCACCTCTCGCTTGAATTACAGCATCCATAACCTGGATTCCATCGAAGTGGCGATTGATCGATTCGAGGTTCACATCACTATCATATGGATTAAGCATATGGGCTTCCTTAAGCGCATAATATGATGCTCTTGGGAAGAGCTGATATAATCCACGTTCGTTGGTTTGGCCTTTGGCACATATACCGAACCATTCTTCATTCATATTATTCTCTCCTTCCTTATGGTCACTGGTGTACCCTCCATTTGCCCATGAGGCATTGTTGTCATGAATACTAAGATTCTTAGTCTGTCCAAATTTCCACCAGCCATCACTAAACTGGAATGTAAATCCACCTACTGAGTTTTCTGCTTTTCCTAGACCAGCAGCATTCTCATATATTTCCTTCCAGTTAGCAAGATTAAAAAATGCTTGAGCTTCTTGATCCTCTGCATTGTTTCTTGCATTGAATGCATCAGCACCAAATTCTGTAAATACAATGGGCTTATTCAATTTGTCCATTACTTCCTGAAATAAATTTCCGAAAGAAATCCCTCTATATACGTTGGTGCCATAGATATCTACATCCTTACACTCTTCAGCTATGATATCTATAAACAATGCATCACCATTACATATAGCGACGGGATTATCTGGATTGATAGCTTTCATCTGAATTGAAGCTTCGTTCATCAATTGATACATCGGTCTACCACGCTGTTCTCCTATAAATGCCTTTTCTTCATCATCATCGGGAAAATCCTCCGTTTCTGCACCCGCCCAGAATAAACCATAATTGTTTTCATTACCAAGTAAGAAGAACAAGAGTCCTTGCGTACCTTTATAGGTTTCCGCCATTTCGGTCACTTCCGATAAGAGTAAATCTTGTGTATCCTTATTGCGATAATCTGTTACAGCTTCCCATGCTCCATTGATGTTTAAGCCATACCTACCGAAGGAATGATTCAACATCGTATAGATTCCATAGTTGTGATAAATGTATTCTATCCACTTAGGCTGGATACCAGAATATACCCGGATGGTATTGACTCCCATATTTTTAAGGAGTGACATTTCAGAATCAAGGGCTGATTTCACAATGTCATCAGATTGATTCCATAAGCTGTAAGAGTAATTGGTTCCAATCGGGAAATAATCCCAATTCATACCATTGACAATAAATGGTTCTCCACCGACCATTAATCGTATTCCGTCGTCGCTTTTAGAAACGGACACTTTGCCTGCCTGTCCAGACAGGTTACCTGCCATTACTGTGATGCACAGAATGGCAGATACTTGCAGAAGAAGTTTATTGAATTTCATATTGGCTAAATGATTTGATTTTTGTTGTTGACTGCTCCAAAATATTCTAAGATTGTCGGATTTTATGCGTATTATACCTCTACAATTATTTCATCATCAATAAATTTTACTACATCATAGCTTATGCAATAAGATCATAAAAATCTGATAATCAGTTAATATCAACCCTACCAATAACTGCACATGCCTAAATTTTCCTACATCACCGTTTTTTCGATATGGATATATTTCAGTTCCATTTTTATACCAGGGAACGTATATGGAAACAAGTATTTAGTTAAGAATTTTTCCCCTGATGATTACCGTGCAGGCATCCAAAACATTGCTTTTGCCCAGAATAGAAACAAAACCATTTTTGTAGCTAATAATCTAGGAATTCTATCCTATAATGGCATTGAATGGAACACCCACGATAGAAATACAGGTAAGAAAAAGAGGTCATTGGCATTCGACAACAATACCAATCGATTGTATGTAGGTTCCCAACAAGAATTTGGATATTATGATGCGTCTTGGAATTTCATTTCTCTGACAGAATTAATTCCTGAAAATGGGCCAGATTTTGACGAAGTATGGGATGTCTATATAGACAATTCATTGGTCTACTTCTGCACTTTTTCTGCTATATACGTATATGATGATAAATCAATAGAAGTAATCTCGATTGAAGGTGGTTTCGACAGATGTTTTCATACACAAGGAATTCTTTATGTACAGAATAGAAAGGGTCAGATATTTAAGGTTGATAAGATGGATGTTTCAGAGGTTTCCCTTACTAGAAAAAGCAATTCAATTACTGTAGGACTTATTCCTTGGAAAGGAGAAGAGATTCAATTCTACAGTTCCGGTGAAGTATTTTACCCCCAGAATGATCCATTTGTTAAGGAGTTAAATGAGGTTTTAAAAGGCAGTTATGTTAATCATATACTAGAAATTTCTAGTTCGAGGATTGCTATTTCCACACAAAACGCAGGCCTTTTTCTTATTAATAAACAGACTAGAACCATTGATCAGATCACACGGCAAGAAGGTCTCGGATCGAATTCTTGTTTAAGGACATTCCAAGATTATGAAGGCAATTTATGGGTAGGTCTTCAGAATGGAATTGCCCTTATCGATATTAACTCTCCCATTAGTTTTATCAAGGATGAGTCTTACTTAGATGGTAGTGGATATGACCTTATATCAACCGACTATGGTACATACTTCTCTACCTCAAGCGGTATATATTTCCAAAAGGATAATAACTCTGCTGCTACTTTTATCACTGGAACAGAAGGTCCAGCCTACGACCTTACTATTATTGAAAATAAAATATATGC
>CALIQO010000544.1 GCA_938044055.1 uncultured Saprospiraceae bacterium | reverse complement strand
AGGATTGGTTTCTCTGATAAGCTTGGCTCCTGAGAGTACACCTTCTGCTTCTCCGACTATTTTTACTTCTGGAATATGCTTTTCGATATCTGTGCGCAAGGCTTGTCGCGCAATGGCGACATCATCGATTATAACAGCTGTAGTTGGTGTTTCCATTATGTTATATTGGAATGGTTAAAATAGCAATAGTGCCTGATACGTTTTCTTTATTTCTACGGTCAATATAAGTAAGATTCCCTTTCTTAAACTTATGCATTTTCTCAAGGCGATTAGTTAATAAGCTAGTCGCTACTGACCTATGTCCATTCTCTTTATTCTGACTTGATTTTTCCATTCCTATTCCATTGTCTTTCACCTCAACATATAGAAATTTAGAATCATTATGTGCAGCGATATCTATGTGTCCATTGTCGATAGATTTTATACCATGAATAATGGCATTTTCTACCAGTGGCTGGATGAGCATCGGTGGAATCAGAATGTCACTTTCTGCTTTGTTTTCAATATTGAAGGTCATATCATGGACTTGACTTATCTTTTCAAGCTCTAGATAATTTAGTAGAAAACTGAATTCTTCTTCGAGCGAGATTTTATCTGTTAGAGATTGATTTAGGAAGGTTCGCATGATTTTAGAAAACTTCTGAAGGTATGCTCTAGCCTCATCGTTCTTCTGTGTAATGATCATGCTCTGAATGCTATTCATAGCATTGAATATAAAATGAGGATTCATCTGGAGTTGTCTCGTCTGATCTCGCCACTTAAGAGATTGAACTTCTAGTTCGTTTTGTTTTTTTAAGACAGACAGCTTCCTCTGATATGAAAGTTCTCTGCGCGTAAATATCCAAGCCAAGCATAAGACCAGAAGCGGTATGGTAAGTAGATACCAGAAACCGGATGGCCCTGATGTAGATTTCTCATTAACTGAAATAGGGGCTGAGTAGGTGTACGCTCCATTATTCTGATTAACTCGGACTCTAAATTCAAGCGGTTCTCCAGAAAAAGAATAAACCAAGGGATCTTGTCGATCGACACTAATCCATTGTGCCGAAGGAGAAGATCTCCATTCTATTTTACAAGCTCTTATATCTGGATGAAATAAGTCATAATTAAGTCGGATAGCAGTAGAAGCCGGAAGTTCTAGGTTGCCTCCGTAGGATAGGTTTTCTCCTTCCAGACTTTCTATCCTTGTTTTTATATAAGGCGGTTGCTGCTTATATTTTTTCATGCTTATGGAATAGATTTCGTCGCGGCCATAAGCCCAGAAGTTATTCCATATATCACATGCAGAAACAACGCCATTTATATTTTTTCTTTCCTGAATTCTATAAGTCATATATGCATCACTGTCCCAGAAGTGGATACCGGCTGAATCAACAATTAAGATGTCTTCATCGCACGTAGATATTCCTATTACACGAGAAGAAGAACCATAATCTGGTAGAATGAATTTTTTTACATTTCCTTGTTGGTAGAAGTAAAGTCCTCTATCAGTTCCTAATAGAAATCCATCTCTATATTCTGTGTATACGGCTACTTGTAAACTATCTGTATAGAAACTAATAAAGCCGGTACTGTCTTGTGATTTAGGGCCACCAAGTTTTATTAAGTCATATGGATGTGCCTTGCCTTGATTGTGAATCTTCAAAAATGGGAATTCTGCATCGATACTTAAGGAGTCAATCTCTATGCCTGGATAATAAGATTGCATAGAATATAGGTCTCCAGACTGAGCCTTGACTTGTGTCATTATGCCAGTAAGAATAATTATTATACCTATTGTTTTTTTCAAGTAATCGTTATGATTTCAAATTTTTCTAGGAAGCTTCGATCCATAGTAGCCCCATGTCCAGGAGTATCATCTATAGTCACTTCCCAGTCATCACCATATTTAAGCCCTCCTTCTACTGGGTCTTCTGAAAGCATTAACGGACTGTCGAGGTCATAAAATTGTATGTGACTCCAGGCATAGCTGAAATGTACAAGTGCTGTTATACCTAATCTGGATTCAGAAAATGAACCTACTTGACACAGGACATCTGCTGCTTCTGCAATGGCACCTATCTTCATAGCGTTAGTGATTCCGCCTGCCTTCCCAAGCTTAATGTTAATCATGGTGGCAGCATCTGAGGCCAACACTTGATAAGCATCGTGGTGGTTAAACACAGCTTCATCCGCCATTATGGGAATAGGAGAACTCTGATTTAATCTGGCTTGGTCTATAGTGTTCCAGGCGGGAACAGGTTCTTCACAATGCTCTATATTCATCCCTCGTATTCCTTCTAAAGTTTCTAGAGCTATCTGATAATTCCATCCTTGGTTAGCATCTATTCTTATAGGAATATCATTGCCTATGGCTGTACGGATAGCTGCCATTCTACTTATATCTGCATGTTTTCTTCTATCACCTAGTTTTATTTTAAGAAACGGGAAGCCTTGATCAGCATACTTTGTAGCTTTCTCAGCCATTTTCTCTTTTTCTAGAATACTGACGGTCATGTCTGTATAAATCTTTTTATCTAGAGAGCCACCGAGGTATTCATATAACGGTCTTTCTGCAAGCTTAGCACCTAGATCAACCAGTGCCATATCGAAGGCACATTTTATACTCGCATTGCCCACAATGATCCTATTCATGAGGGTATTAAGTTTAGCAATATGCAAGGGGTTTAATCCGATGATAGCTTCTCCTATCGCTTTTCCTACTGCAACTGTTCCTTCTTGAGTTTCTCCATGGATAGATCTGTACGGACAGCATTCTCCTGTACCGAACAATCCTTGGTCGCAATGAATAATGATGATGGTATTCTTAGCGTGCGTCAGCGCTCCTTTAGAGATAACAAAGGGCTCATTAAGTTTTATAAGCGTAGGTATAATTTCTACCTGAGTGATTTTAGCCTTCATGAGTAAGCATTTTAGCTCAGGGAAGGTAAGATAAATCGATCTAATCGAAAGTTATTTCAACTAAATTTTTTCATGTCTCTATCCATCTCTCTCTTAATGTCTTTTTCTTTTATAGATTGTCTTTTGTCATAGGCTTTTTTGCCTTGAGCAACCCAGATAACAACCTTAGCGAAACCCCTTTCAGAAAACAAAAATTTATACGGTACAATGGTGTAGCCTTTTTCAGTAACACGCTTCTCTATTTTCTTAAGTTCAGTTTTCCTGAGAAGCAATTTCCGATCCCTTCTGGTTTCGTGGTTATTGATGTTTCCATAATTGTATTCTGCTATAAATGCACTCTTGAGAAATAATTCCCCCTTGTGAAACAAACAGAATGCATCAGATAGATTAGCATTACCCGCTTTTAGAGACTTCACCTCCGTTCCCAGGAGGGACAGGCCAGCCTCATATTCTTGCATGACATGGTACTCATACTTAGCTTTTCTATTTACTATTTCTTTAAAATTACTCACGTGTGATTATAGATTTTGAAGTATGAAATTAGTCATTTTGGAATAGAGGTGGAGACGGGCATTGTCTCCATATATGCCATGATTTCGGTTGGGATAAAAATAGGTATCGAATTGCTTGTTGGCCTTTATCAAGGCATTGGTCATTTCTACAGAATGTTGCACATGGACATTGTCATCGGCGATGCCATGTACGAGTAAGTAATGCCCTTTCAATCGGTCAGCATAATATACTGGACTATTGTTGTGATAACCTTCTTCATTTTCTCTGAGGGTTCTCATATATCGTTCAGTATATATAGTGTCATACCATTTCCAACTGGTAACTGGAGCAACAGCAATGGCTGCTTTAAATACTTCGTTGCCCTTGAGTAGGCAATTAGTAGACATATAACCACCGTAGCTCCACCCAAATATTCCTATCCTACTTCCATCTGTATAAGGAAGTGTACCCAGATATTTAGCGGCTTCTATCTGGTCGATGGTTTCATAATGGCCCAGCTGTAAGTAAGTCATTTTTTTGAATTCTTCTCCTCTTGCTCCTGTTCCTCGATTATCGACACAAGCTATGATGTAACCTTGGTCGGCAAGCATCTGAAACCACCAGTATCGATCACCTTTCCAGCTGTCAGTTACTTGTTGTGATCCGGGTCCTCCGTACAAAAACATAAATACAGGATATTCTTTGCTTTCGTCGAAATCACTAGGCTTGATCATCCACCCATTAAGGTC
>CALIQO010000543.1 GCA_938044055.1 uncultured Saprospiraceae bacterium | reverse complement strand
CCAGGATACGCTCATCTATGTCTATCCTTCCTTGAATCTCCTCAAGCAAGTCATCTATCTGATTGATGCTCGGCCTCACCTCTATCGGAGGATCAAGTAATCCGGTAGGCCGGACAATCTGCTCTACCACTAAACCTTGCGTTCTTTCTAATTCGTAGTCACCCGGAGTAGCACTTACATAGACTGCTTGATGGATCATCGATTCGAATTCAGGGAAATTCAATGGTCGATTATCCATGGCCGATGGCAGTCTAAATCCATGGTTCACAAGATTAATCTTCCTGGCTCTATCTCCACCCCACATTCCTCGCACCTGAGGAATGGTAACATGAGACTCATCCACAACCAACATAAAATCATCTGGAAAATAATCAAGCATACAGAACGGCCTAGTCCCTTGCTTCCTACCATCGAAGAAGCGAGAATAATTTTCTATCCCGTTACAATATCCGAGCTCTCTCATCATTTCTAAATCGAAGGTCACCCTTTCTTTTATCCGTTTCGCTTCTAGATACCTTCCTTCCGCTTCGAAAAATTTGCCATGGTTATGGAGTTCATCTTCTATATCCTTAATGATGAATTGCAGTTTATCCTTAGGGGCTATGTAAAGATTAGCAGGATAGATAGCAGCGTGGGTCATAGAAGTAATGCGCTTCCCTGTTTCTAACTCGATCTGATCTATGGTTTCTATTTCATCCCCGAAAAAAGTCAATCGATACCCATAGTCTACATAAGGCAGGTGGACATCTACTGTATCTCCTTTTACGCGGAAGGTTCCTCTCTTAAATTCCGTCTCCGTCCTAGAGTACAAGCTTTCCACCAGCGCATGGAGCAGTCGATTTCTACTGACCATCTGACCTTGCTCAATTCTGATGATTCCAGATTCATAATCATCTGGATTTCCCATACCATAGATACATGAAACAGAAGAAACGATGATGATGTCTCGTCTTCCAGACAGCAGAGATGAGATTGCTCTCAATCGCAACTTATCTACTTCTTCATTGATAGAAAGATCCTTTTCTATATAGGTATCCGAGTAAGTTAAGTAAGCTTCTGGTTGATAATAATCGTAGTACGAAACGAAATACTCTACCGCATTGTCAGGAAAAAATTCTTTAAATTCTCCATAGAGCTGAGCTGTCAACGTTTTATTATGAGTAAGCACCAGTGTAGGTCGCTGAACTTGCTCAATCACATTGGCCATAGTAAATGTCTTACCTGAACCCGTTACTCCCAGTAAGACTTGATCTCTAAACCCCTCATTGAGGCCATCCACAAGCTGCTTAATAGCCGTAGGTTGGTCTCCTGTCGGCACATATCTAGAATTTATCTTGAATCCCATCCCATAAATCTAATAAAACTTCCTATGCAGAAGTGATCTTCTCTGATGATTATGGTTATTTCGCTTACGCAAATAAGCCACTGCGACATAGATGAAAATCTTTCTAAGTGAGTTACCTTTGCAGCCGCTAAGATAATGAAGTCATTAAAGAATAAATTGTTAATTCCTATTCATTTCATTGATCCACTCCCGATAACTATCGGGATAAACTATTCTTCGTCCCATAGCTATGGCTATGCATCTCAAAATAAGCTTTGCCTTCTGAACCAAGCATTAACATTCATTATTAAATGACTCCAGTAGTTTATGAGCCAAAGCATTGAAATAGGAAAAAGAAAAACATTCGGAATAGTAAGTCACCCAGATGCAGGTAAGACAACCTTGACAGAAAAGCTCTTACTATTCGGTGGAGCCATCCAAGAGGCTGGTGCCGTTAAATCTAATAAGATAAAGAAGCATGCCACTTCAGATTTTATGGAAATTGAAAGGCAACGGGGAATCTCTGTTGCTACTTCGGTTATGGCATTTGAGTACAGGGATAAAAAGATCAATATTCTGGATACACCGGGTCACAAGGATTTCTCGGAAGATACATATAGGACACTCACAGCAGTAGATAGTGCCATTGTCGTTATTGATGTTGCGAAAGGTGTAGAAACGCAGACAGAAAATCTCGTGAAAGTATGCCGGATGCGTAAGACACCCATGATTGTCTTTATCAACAAGCTCGACCGCGAAGGAAAAGACGGTTTCGATCTCCTCGACGAAGTAGAAACGAAGCTTGGTTTTAAAACCTGCCCTCTATCCTGGCCGATAGGTATGGGTCAGCGTTTTCAAGGAGTGTATAATCTATATGAGAAAAAGCTGGTCTTGTTCCGTCCGCACAGCAAGCAGAAAGATGCAGAAGAGGTCATCGTGATAGATGATCTCAATAACAGTCTACTGGAAGAAACCGTAGGCGATGCTGCGGCACAGGAATTGAGAGAAGAAGTAGAAGTCATCACAGAAGTATATCCATCGCTAGATATAGAAGCTTACTTAGAGGGTCGGTTACAACCTGTATTTTTCGGTAGTGCCATCAATAACTTCGGTGTAAAAGAAATGCTAGATTGTTTTGTAGATATTGCACCTAACCCCCTTCCGAGAGAAACAGAAGAACGGATAGTTGAACCGGATGAAAATAAATTTACAGGATTCGTATTTAAGATTCATGCTAACATGGATCCCAAGCATAGGGACCGCATCGCCTTCTTGAGGATATGCTCCGGAATCTTTAAGCGAAACACCAATTACTTTCACGTCCGCCAAGAGAAAAAAATAAAATTCTCCAACCCTACTGCTTTCATGGCTGCTAAGAAATCAGTGGTCGATGAAGCATACCCGGGTGACATCGTAGGTCTCTACGATTCTGGAAACTTCAAGATCGGAGATTCTCTGACAGAAGGAGAAAAATTACACTTCAAGGGAATACCGAGTTTCTCTCCAGAACAATTCCGATATGTAGTGAATAAAGATCCGCTGAAGACCAAGCAACTTAACAAGGGCTTAGACCAGTTGATGGATGAGGGAGTTGCTCAGCTCTTTACTGTACAATCTACCAATAGGAAGATCATAGGAACCGTAGGCGCCTTACAGTTCGATGTAATACAATATCGACTCAAGAATGAGTATGGCGCTTCTGTCGATTATGAACCCGTCAATCTCCATAAAGCATGCTGGATCACTTATGAAGATGGTGCTAAGTATGAAGATTTTAAATTGAAAAGAAAAAGAGACCTTGCTCAGGATGTTGAAGGCAACCTTGTCTTTCTTGCTGAATCGGCTTGGTCGCTTAAGATGGCACAAGAAAACCATCCTGAGATAGGCTTCCATTTTACAAGTGAGGGGTAGGTTCTTAAGCATAGCTTTCATACAGGAATTAATAAATCCATAGTCAGGAAAAAATTAAATCAGGTATGAGGCAGTGTCCTATAGGATGAACCTATACCCTGCTTAGACTTAAAACATAATTATTACTTACGTACCAGAAATTGGTCTGTTATTAAAACGAACCTTTGAGTTGTAGTACTCAACTTCTATCAATTCTAATTCAACTTAAACCGCATCGTTACTCCACCATTGACATTGGTTGTACGGAAGGAGTTAGTTGTACGCGGAGTACTCTGTCTGAAGTCTACGAAGAATCGCATCGTTAAATTTTCATTGAGGTCGTACTCTACATTAGGATTAATGGAAAGTGTTTTAACTCCTCGATCTGGTTCCGGTGCATCGGATGGGCTGGCAAAGTTGAAAATATAAGAAACATCATCTCTCAGTGAAAAATCAAAATTTATAGCCAAGGTTCTCCCTCTGGTACTGGAAACCCTGTTTCTTCCACCTCTATTGTTGTTAGGGTCTTGAGCATCTGTTGTCTCCGCGTCTTCCTGATCCCGTCTAGATCGTGTCTTCTTTCCTCTTCCAGTAAAACCTTTAAAATTCTTTATTGTATAACCGAATCCTAGGACAATCT
>CALIQO010000542.1 GCA_938044055.1 uncultured Saprospiraceae bacterium | reverse complement strand
TCTCTTTGGCTTGGATGTCAAGATGATTGGTAGGCTCATCCAGTATAATAAGATTAGTGGGGTGCATAATCATACAAGCTAGAGCCAGCCTTGCTTTCTCTCCTCCAGATAGTACACTTACTTTTTTTTCTACATCTTCACCCGAAAAAAGAAATGATCCTAAAATCTTTCTAACCCTCGTTCTTAAGTCAGGGGGGCAATTCTCTTCAGCGATTTCCAGCACCGTTTTTTTCTTGTCCAAGATATCGGTCTGGTTCTGGGCATAATACAATTGGTATATATTTTCTCCTCTTTCAATGTTGCCATCTGTGATTTCTAAATCTCCAGCAATGATTCTAGCAAGTGTCGTCTTACCTTGTCCATTCTGACCTACAAAAGCTATTTTTTCTCCTCTTTCTAATATTATCGATAGGTCTTGAAGGACTTTATTCTCATCGTATGCCTTATCTATTTCTTCTAACTTAGCTATAACTCTAGAAGACCTAGGAACTTGATTAAACTTAAGTTTCATCTCACTGGTATCCTCACCTACAACTTCGATGCGATCCATTTTATCTAGCTGGTTTTTCATCGATTGAGCCATCTTGGTTTTAGAAGCCTTGGCCATAAAACGGGTGATGGTTCTTTCTTTCTGAGCAATTACCTTCTGCTGATTTAAGTAAGCGTTCTGTGTTATTTCTTTCTGGTTGACTTTCTCTGTTCTGAACTTATCATAATTACCCATTATATCGAGGGTTCTACCTAGTTCGATTTCAATAATGCGATTACATACATTATTGAGGAATCTAGTATCGTGAGAGATAAGTAAAATTGTCCCTGGATAAGAAGACAAGTATGTTTCTAACCAAATAATAGATTCAATATCTAGGTGGTTGGTAGGTTCATCAAGTAACAACAATTGCGGTTGTTGCAACAGTAGCTTAGCTAGTTCTACCCTCATTTTCCATCCTCCACTCAATGTCAATATAGAATGCTGTAATTGACTCTCTTTAAAACCTAGTCCTTTCAGCACCTTGACACAAGATCCTTCCATATCTCCTGAATCGAGAATAGATAATCTCTCGGTTAATTCAGAAACCTTTTCTAGCAACTGAGTATATGATTCAGATTCATAGTCTGTCCTCTCAGTAAGATCTATATTAAGAGATTCAAGCTCTTTATGTATAGAGACAACTTCAGCAAAACATGAAAGGGTCTCTTCTAAGATACTTTTATCAGCAGTAAAATCAATTTCTTGCTTGAGGTAACCAAGTTCATACCCTTTAGGAATCTGAATGGAACCTGAATCAGCTATTAGTTGACCTCCTATTATCTTAAGTAAGGTAGATTTTCCTGCACCATTCCTTCCTATGAGACCTACCCTATGGCCTTGTTTAAAAGATAAAGATACATTATTGAGTAGGGTACGATCTCCATACTTTACGCCTATGTTGCTGATATTAATCATTTCGGTTTTTCTTAATTGAGTTGGATTGAATCAGGCATCTGAGCAATTACTTTAAAGTTTTTCCCTTTATTATTGAGTGCTTCGTTCCAGAGATTAAAATGCTTAGATTTAAAGGCATAATTAGGATGCATCTGTGATTGTATCCAAGATCCCGATTCTAATTCTTCTGACAACTGGCCTATGGACCAACCAGAATATCCTATAAAGAACTTAATATTCGACACATTAACCAATTCTTGTTCAATTAGAAATTTCAATTTTTCGAAATCTCCACCCCAGTATAGTCCAGGTATTATCTGCTGACTTCCTTCAAGTAAGTCTCCTACATTGTGCATGTAATGTAAAGAATCAGTCCCTACAGGACCGCCTAAGAATACAGAAGCATTGAATTCTGGGAAGTCCTCAACGACATCGGTAATCTTTCCTTTTATTTTCCTATTCAATACGAAACCTACCGTTCCTTCTTCTTCATCGTGCTCACATATACACAATACTGCCCTCTTAAAATTAGGGTCCAACATAAATGGTTGCGCAATCAATAGACTACCCGGTTTAATACTCATATATCTTCCTATTAATTAATCGGGGAAATGGTAACGGAGCGATCTATCTTTCTTACCATACCACTTAATACTTTTCCATTGCCGCCTACTTCCTTGTAATCAACGATGCCTTCTGCGATCATATTCTGTATGGTCTGTGTCCATCTTACAGAACCTGTCAATTGATCAATCAAGTTTTGTTTTATTACTGTATGGTCTGTATGTGGTTGTGCATCGATATTCTGATAAACTGCACATATGGGAGTATGAAAATCTGTATCGTTTATTGCCGCTTCAAGTGTTTCTCTCGCGGAGGCCATCAATGGAGAATGAAAAGCACCACCTACAGGAAGTATAAGTGCTCTACGCGCTCCCTTTTCCTTAAGCCGTTCTGCTGCTTCCTCTATAGCAGATACACTTCCAGATATAACCAGTTGCCCTGGACAATTATAGTTAGCTGCTACTACAGTCCCTTTAATTTCCTTGCACACTTCCTCTACAATTCCATCTTCTAGTCCTAGGATGGCAGCCATTGTTCCTGGCTGATCGTCACAGGCTTTCTGCATGGCATCAGCTCGGGTCTTAACTAATTTTATACCATCAGAAAAGCTAAGCACTCCTGTAGCGGTCAACGCAGTAAATTCTCCTAGAGAATGACCGGCAACTGCTGCAGGATTAAATGCATCTCCTGACTGTACAACTTGAGCATAGGCATGGACAAAAACAGCTGGTTGCGTAACGGAAGTTTTCTTTAGATCTTCAGCTGATCCTCCATGCATAATCTCACTAATCTTGAAACCAAGGATATCCTCGGCTTGCGCATAAAGCTCTTTAATTTCAGAAGAAGAATCATAAAGTTCTTTTCCCATTCCTGGGAATTGTGATCCTTGACCTGCGAATATGTATGCTGTCTTATTCATTATCTTAACTTAGATCCAATCAGATTCAAAAACTCTGATCTTGATTCTACATTTTTAAATTCCCCTGTAAACGCTGAAGTAGTTGTCACCGAATTTTGTTTCTGAACTCCTCTCATCATCATACACATATGGGCCGCTTCTATGACAACAGCTACACCATGAGGTTTTAAAGTTGTGTCGATGGCCTCTAGAACATCTTGTGTAAGTCTTTCTTGGACTTGGAGCCTTCTGGCGTAAACATCTATAATCCTAGGGATTTTACTCAAGCCTACGATATAACCATTAGGAATATAGGCTACATGAGCTTTTCCGAAGAAAGGAAGCATATGGTGTTCACATAGGGAATACAACTCTATATCCTTAACGATAACCATCTCGTTGTAATCTTCTTCGAAGAGTGCGGATTTTAATATTTCGTGCGCATCTTCGTTGTATCCCTTGGTTAGGTATTGTATAGCCTTTGCCGCTCTTTCAGGAGTCTTGATTAATCCTTCTCTATTCTTATCCTCCCCTATCTCATCTAGAATCTCTTCATACGTATGTATGATTTTATGAGTTGTCTTTTCGTCGTATTTTTCTTGATTATGATAAGCCATGGTAAAGCGCTCTTTTATTGATTAAAATGATACAAAGGTCTATCCCAGATACTCTGCATAAATTTTATCTGTTTCATGCAATTTTATGCGGTATAAGGCACATCCTTCCGGCATCTTAGAAACAAGTTGGTTCCAGATTGCCATAACTAGGTTTTCAGTTGTCGGCATCAACCCTCTTATAAACGCAACATCTAGATTAAGGTTCCGATGATCTAAAGGTTCTACTATATATTCTTTAATTATGCTAGATAGTTCTTTAGCATCTACGATAAATCCCGTAATTGCATCTGGAATACCAGATACTGTTACTTCTAGCGTATAGTTGTGGCCATGCCAGTTAGGATTGGCACACTTCCCAAAAACCTCATAGTTTTTCTCTTCGCTCCAAGCCTCAACCCACAATTTATGCGCAGAATTGAATTTTTCTATCCTTGTTAGGTATACTTTACCCATAATCTTTTTCTATTCGTTCTCATTTGCGACGCAAAAGTAGTGATTTTATATTCTAGATGGGGTAATTTTTAACATCTAGTCCTACTCTTTTAATCCTTACTATTAAATTTTAAGTTTTATCCTTCTTCCTCTCGTTCATCGCTATTAACAATCAATTGGTCTAAGATACATAAGGATAATTCCATGAAGAGGCCATATGGGAATCAAGTTTAGGTATTGCACGTTGAATGTGATACGTAGAAGTTAAATTGTAAGAAGATCAATAGCATTTGCGTAAAGCATACAGATAATTTACATATTTGCCTTACATTAATGGACATAAGCTGAGTTACGAAGCAGTGATCAATCGAACAAGAAATAAGTTGTCTAACAGATTGAATGACATGCTTAAGAATGACATTTTCCACCATGTCTTATTCTGGAGTATATTATTCTTTATACTTGTTGCTCTTGATAGCAAGGAGGATGGACTGACCTATATCATAATCAGTGAGCTTATAAGTGTACTCTTTCTTGCTGCGATTGTATACATTAATTTTCTGGTGCTTGTTCCCAGGTATCTAGAGAAAAAAAGCTTAAGCCTCCATCTATTTTCACTCGCCGCTGTATCTGCTGTACTTACGCCTTTTAAATCTTTATCTCTTTTTCTAATTAGCTATAATTTCCCTCATAGGCAGGACTTTATACTGAGAAATCAAGTTTTCTTTTTCCTTACATTCTTTTTTATGGGTGTAGGCTCTACAGTCTACTATGTTATGAGCGAATGGCTTAAGGATCAACGTGAAAAAAATGAATTACAAAACAAGACACTCCAGTCTGAATTGAAGTTTTTGAAAAGTCAGATAAATCCACATTTTTTATTCAATACACTTAACAACCTATATGCACTTACGCTCAAAAAATCAGACTTAGCACCTGAAATCGTATTGAAACTATCGGAGATGATGCGTTATATGCTATACGAGTGCAATGAAAGGCAAGTTTCCCTCCAGAAAGAGGTTAATTATGTAAAGAACTATCTCGAACTCGAAAAGCTGAGGCAAGGCAATAAGTTTAAAATCGACTTTGAATTTGAGGGAGAGATTCATCAG
>CALIQO010000541.1 GCA_938044055.1 uncultured Saprospiraceae bacterium | reverse complement strand
GTTCATCCTTAATGCTCGTAAACAATGGCGATCATACATTTACCGATGTAACAGAAAACATGGGATTAACTTATATCCACAATACCTTCTGTGCAGTTATGGTAGATGTAGACAGAGATGGTTACCTAGACCTAGTAGTAGCTCATGATACAGGAGAAGTAAGAACATATAAAAACATGGAAGGGCAATCCTTCAAGATGATGCCCAATCCAAGCACTGGAAAATATGCCTACCCGATGGGTATAGCCGTAGGGGATTACAATCAAGATGAAAAAATTGATTTCTTCTTTTCTAATACGGGGTCTTCAGTCCCTGAATTTCTAGCTAGAGGCGACCTAGAGGAAACCGATGCGTTTAATTCGGATTGGATACTTTTTAAGAACAATGGCAACTTCACATTCACCGATGTAGCAGAAGAAGTGAAAGTCGCGGATTTTGAATTTTCATGGGGAGCTATATTTCAAGACTTCAATCTTGATGGAAAACAAGATTTAGTTGTTGCTGAAAATTACGTCGCCTTTCCTCCCCATAAACTATTCAAGCTTCCAGGAAGATTCTTACTTCAGAGATCCGATGGCACTTATGCAGCAGTAGAAGATCAAGCTAATGCTATAAATAAGAATTATGGAATCACTCCACTCTCTTCTGATTTTAACCTAGATGGATATCCAGATCTCATCTACGCTAATATTTCTGGATCTTCATCTGTACACATCAATAAAGGCGGCGAGCAGAATTACATCTCACTCAGGTTTCCAGAAACTGCAAAATTCATTGGTACTATTGCCACTGTCAGTTTATCTGACGGAAGAAAACTGACTGATACCTATGTTATAGGAGAAGGATTGGCCTCGGATCAAAGCTCTACTTTATCGTATGGCCTCGGTGATGCAAGTGAAGTGGAATCCATAACCCTTTATCTTCCAGATGGAACAACAGATGTCTTAGACAAGGTTAACATCAACACCCAGATCAACATTGAATAAAGAAAAAAAATCGTCCGTCTATCTTATACTTACTGCATTCTTGATTATTCTTATCGGCATAGGTGTAGCAGGAAGCCTGGATCTTTCTATAACTCAGTATAAAGAAGGAAACATATGCCCAGTTTTACTAGGAATGCCCGCTTGCTATCTTGTAAGTGGAGCATACATCATATGCTTGGTGACACTTTTCTCGCAGAGAAGAATGAATATCAACCTATTCTATACTTCCTTAATTTTTCTAGTTACACTTGCAGCTTATGGTTCTCTAAGTGAGTGGATGTCCTGGGCACAATGTCCTAAAACAGAAGGAGGAACACCGATGTGTTATATCTCTTTATTGCTCAGTGGAAGTGTTCTGATTCTTTATTGGCTCAGAAAAAATGACTATTCGAGCTAATTTTTAGTAACAAGTACAGTCCAGTCTTTATCGATATCATATGGAGGCGATCCTAAGTCGATCACTTGTCCAGCCTCTACCATTTTTACGCTCCCATAGCGTAAATCACCACCCTTTCTAGGATCGTACCATCTTACAGAATACCTCCCTGAAGAACTAGATAAGTCAAGGGATTCAGTTCCGCCCTTTTTAAGGTAGACAACATATACTTTCCCTTCCTGGGCAAAACAATAATTTACTTCAGGCCGTGTTGTAAGATCATAAGGATTCATCTCAGCATATGGAATCATCTGAAAAAACTTCTTAGCTACTTGGGTTTGTTCCCAGACATTTTCTCTAGATCTCCAGTCCTCGGCGTTAAGATCGTGTGGAGGTTTAAACCATCCGAAGTACCACTCTACACCTGCGCCTCCAGCCATAAGGGTGCCCCAGAGAACTTCTTGCCTTATTGTATCATGCGCTGGGTCATCTATATCTCTATGTGTACCTGTATGCCATGGCCCTATTTCATCCATAGAAATTATCCAGGGTCTTCTAGATTTTTCTGCTTCTTCTATCCACTTCCGGATATCTCGATATACATTTTCAGGATGCGATACTTGCATGGACAATCCATCTAATCGGGAATATCCCATCAATCCATCGAGTATGGGTTTTCGATGGCTTTCTTCCGACATTGTATGGATTACAATCGGATTATTATAAGGGTCATGATCTCGCAGATATCGAATCATGGCTAGTCGCTGGTTATCATCCTGCCCCTGAGGCCACCACTCTACTTGTCCGTTTTCTTCTCCCATATTCCAGATTACATTATTGTGATATCCGAATCTCGCAATCAGTTCTCTATAATATAGCTTGCGCAAATATTCTGTATCGCCATCATCAAGCAACAACTCATTCTCTTTCTCTTGTGTTATCAATTGCATGATGATGCCTAACCTTTCAGCATGGGTGAAAACGATGTCCCATTGTGCTAATTTACTTACATCATATCTTGAAAAATCACTTCTATGATGACTCAGAAACGGCCATACATCTCTGGCGTCCCCTTCTATATTCATTGTAAGTGCATATACAGCATTCATACCCTTGTCAGCAAGATAATTAAGCGCTCCGATAATTCCTTTCCCTTTTCCTTCATGCCAGGAGGGATCTCCAGACTTCCAGTCTTGAACATGTGGTTGCCAGGACTTTAGATAATTCAGATCGGGGTCGTAGGAATAGGTTGAATCGAAATCTTCATATGCAAGAAAATTTTCTGGAGAGTTGGCCCCTAACTTCAATACAGCGTCACCATTTTCATGAAAGTAATAACCCGATTTATGGTATTGCAATCTTCCTTTCTGTGAGAACACATCGTCTGATGTATTCGATATCAATACAATATATTGACCTTGCTTCTCATGGTGGGGAACAACCGCTTCTCCTATATACGGATCATCGTTTATCGCAATATCTTTTCCCTTCTTAAAGTGGACTTTATACTTCCAGAGACCAGGCTGATTCGGAACAAGATGCACACGCCATAAACCTCCTGAAGATGCACTTGTTTCAGCAGCATTTC
>CALIQO010000540.1 GCA_938044055.1 uncultured Saprospiraceae bacterium | reverse complement strand
CCTGTGTTAAATCTTTGCTTATAACTCTTTCTTGCTCTTGCCTTTCGTACTCATCGAACTGAGCGTACCAATCTGGGTACGTTTTTTTCTCAAGCAATGGTGTAAGGGCGATTATTGCATCCTTCGCGTCTGCATGTATGGCTACTTCCGTCTTTACATTTTTATCGATTTCAGAAGAATCAATTTCAATATGAATGACCTTAGCTTGCTTGGCGTACGCTTCTAATTTTCCTGTTACTCGATCATCGAATCGCATTCCTATTGCTAAGATTACGTCGGCTTGATTCGTAAGAATATTAGGAGCAACGTTGCCGTGCATTCCCAGCATGCCTCGATTCATAGGGTGGTCATCAGGAATGGTGGATAGTCCATGGATGGTAGTTCCTATAGGAATTCCTGCTTTCTCAACCATCTCTTGAAACTCCTTCTGTGCCTCTGCTATATGGATACCATGTCCCGCTAGAATAAATGGCTGCTTGGCTTCATTCAATACTTCTGCAGCTTTTTTCACAGAAGACATATCCATAATAGGCTTTGGCCTGTAGCTTCGGATCTCTGGCTTACCAGGATATTTAAAATCTAAACTCTCAATCTGAGCATCCTTGGTTATGTCTATCAAGACAGGACCAGGCTTTCCGGTGTTAGCTATATAAAAGGCCTTGGCAAGAGCATAAGGAATATCTTCTGGTTTCGTTACTTGAAAATTCCACTTAGTAAGAGGCGTCGAGCAACCTATGATATCTAGTTCTTGAAATGCATCAGAACCTAGAAGATGACTAAACACTTGTCCAGTAATACAGACCAGCGGTGTTGAATCCATAAGGGCATCACCCAATCCGGTAAATAGGTTGGTAGCTCCCGGTCCCGACGTTGCGAAACATACCCCGCATTTGCGCTTGACGCGTGCATACCCTTGAGCAGCATGTATTGCCCCTTGCTCGTGTCTTGTCAGGATATGAGTAAGCTGATCGGTATAATCGTATAAGGCATCGTAGATCGGCATGATCGCACCACCCGGATACCCAAATATGTATTCTACTCCTTCCGCTACCAGGCATTCCAGCACGGCTTGTGCGCCACTCATCGTTTTCGCTGAAGTAGATTCCTTCTTTTTCATCAATGTTTTCGTTGCCATAATGTTTACAACTTTTATTTAGCAAGTAGTACAACCTTCACTGGCTGACTTGACATTTTTTCTATATTTTCTTAAAAATCCTGGAGGAAGATCTTCTGGCTTTTTCCATAGCTTTCTCCTAGATTGTATTTCTTCTTCTGCAAGTTTTACTTCTATCAGATTATTCTCTGCATCAATAACAATGGTGTCTCCATCTTCCACAAGGGCAATCACGCCTCCAGAATATGCTTCTGGAGTTATATGCCCTACAACGAATCCATGCGTACCTCCAGAAAATCTTCCATCCGTAATTAAGGCTACATCATTTCCCAGTCCTGCACCCATGATTAGGCTTGTCGGCTTAAGCATTTCTGGCATTCCAGGCCCTCCTTTAGGGCCACAATAACGGATCACAATTACATCTCCTTTATCTATTTCGTTATTCTGAATGGCTAGATTCGCTTCATTCTCAGAATCATAAACTTTAGCGGTACCAGAAAATACGAGCCCTTCTTTTCCTGTAATCTTAGCTACAGATCCTTCTGAAGCTAAATTCCCAAATAGCATCTGCAAGTGTCCAGAATCCTTAACAGGTTGATCCAGAGGATAGATTACTTTCTGCCCTTCTGTAAGTCCAGGTAACTCTGATAAATTTTCAGCAATTGTTTTTCCAGTAACAGTCTGACAAGTGCCATCGAGAAGATCATTCTCAAGCATCATCTTCATTACTCCTGGAACGCCACCTACAGCATGTAGATCTTGCATAACATGTTTTCCACTCGGTTTCAAGTCTGCTAGAAAAGGTGTTTCGTCACTGATGCGTTGCACATCGGCCAGTGTGAGATCAATATCATAGGAATAGGCAATCGCCAGCATATGCAGGACTGCATTAGTAGAACCACCGAGAACGGTTATCAGACGCAAGGCATTCTCCATACTGCGCTTAGTAACAATATCTCTCGGTTTAAGGTCTATATCAAGTAGGTGGTCTATATACTTTCCTATTTTATTACACTCTTGGTTTTTCTGACTACTGACTGCAGGGTTACTAGAATTATAGGGTATGCTCATACCCATTGCCTCAATCGCGGATGCCATGGTATTAGCAGTATACATACCTCCACATCCTCCCGGTCCAGGACAGGCATTAAGTACGACTTGCTCGTAATCCTCTTGAGAGATTTCTCCACTTATCTTCTGCCCTAGCGCTTCGAACGCAGAAACGATATCTAGCTTCTTTCCAGCATGACATCCAGGAGCAATGGTTCCTCCATACACTATAATTCCTGGGCGGTTCAACCTCCCTAGAGCCATCATAGCTCCAGGCATATTTTTATCACATCCGACAACTGCCACTACACCATCATACCATTGTGCAGACATAACAGTCTCTATAGAATCTGCAATGATGTCTCTAGAAGGCAGAGAATATCTCATCCCTGCTGTACCCATAGATATACCGTCGCTTACCCCTATTGTATGGAAAACCAGACCTATCAATTCCCTCATATTGATAGAGTCTCGGATATCTCCAGCAAGGCCATTAAGATGCATATTGCATGGATTCCCTTCCCATCCTGTACTTACTACCCCTACTTGAGGCTTCAAGAGATCTTCCCTCGTCAACCCTATAGCATGAAGCATAGCTTGTGCAGCTGGCTGGGTCTTATCCTGGGTAACATGTCTACTGTATTTATTCTTAGTCATAACGTATTTAAAACATGAAAGGCCATCCTCATGGAGGACGGCCTTTCATATTATTTTATGTATTGATATATCGTCCTTCTAGCAGCGGTGAATAATCACGCTAATAATAATGACGACGATATTTATAATAATCTGATTCATTTTTCTGTACCCAAATATGTAGTTTTTTTCTTGATTCCATGCCTACAGTTCCATTTTTATTTTAAATAATTCATTAAGAACTTAAAGAATGGTCGAGTTGGCCTCACGGATAGATCTTATCTTAAGAGACTCTGGCCCATCCAGAATCAGTGCTTGTATAATATCCCCCATCTGCGAGCAAGAATAGTGTATATCTGGGTTTAAGTCTTCTGTCATAATACTCTTCTCCATACAGAATTCAATAGCTCGATTTATGCAATCCGCTTCTTTTTCCATTTCAGCATCGCGCAACATCATCTCTGCGGACATAATTGTAGCTAGTGGATTAGCAATGTCTTTTCCAGCCGCTTCTGGATAAGATCCGTGGACTGGTTCATATAGAGAATACTCATCTCCTCTTGATGAAGAAGCAAGCAATCCTAGTGAACCCACAAGCACACTGGCTTCATCTGAAAGTATATCGCCGAACATATTAGAACAGAGAACCACATCGAAACGAGACGGGTTAAGTATCATCTGCATTGCTGCATTGTCTATGTATAGATATTCTACTTCGACATCGTGATATAGCTTGGCATAATCCATAACTACATCTCTCCATAATCTGGAGCTTTCCAGGACATTGGCTTTATCTACTAAGCATAGTTTTTTATCTCTCCTTGCCGCTTCCGCAAATGCGAGTTTAGTAATCCGCTCAACTTCGGATCTAAAATACAGGCATTCGTCGGATGAAAAATCTGCTTCTTTCTGTTTCTTACCAAAATATATTCCTCCTGTCAATTCTCTATAAATGACGAAATCGACATTCTCTAAAATTTCTGGTTTAACTACAGACAAGCCCGCCAGTTTATCATAGATCTTAATCGGTCGCACATTGGCATACAAGCCTAGGGATTTTCTCATCCTGAGTAATCCCTGCTCCGGACGTATTGATGCATTAGGATCTTTATCATACTTTGGGTCACCGATAGCACCTAGCAATATTGCATCACTGGACTGACACAATTCTAGTGTCTCTTCTGGAAACGGGTCTCCGGTTTTATCTATTGCCGCAGCACCGATCAACCCACAAGTGAATTTAAACTCGTGTCCGAATCGTTCCGCAATGGCTTCTAATACCTTGACCGCTTGATCGGTTACTTCTGGGCCTATACCATCTCCTGGCAATACCGTTATATTCTTCAACATCTTCATTTCTATATCAATAAACTACTTGATTTTTTTCGAATGTTTTTATTTCATCTTTTAGACTCAACAGATAATCTATATCATCATAACCATTGAGCAAGCACATCTTCTTATAACCATCTATATGGAAGGTTCCTTGTATATCTTTCCCTTCTACATTCCATACCTGTTCTTCTAAATTTACATATATGGAGGTTTCCGGATCTTTTTCTATCGCCATTAATATCTGGTCTAGTTCTTCTTGTGATACCTGCAATGGCAGCAATCCATTATTCATCGCATTACCCCTAAATATATCTGCGAAAAAACTGGATATAACAACTCTAAATCCATAGTCATATAAAGCCCAGGTAGCGTGTTCTCTGCTAGAACCACAGCCGAAGTTTTTTCCAGCGACAAGAATACTTCCATGGTAAGTAGGATTGTTCAATACGAAGTCTTGAATCTCTACATCGTTATTGTTATATCGCCAATCTCGAAACAAGTTCTCCCCGAATCCATCCCTGGTTACTGCTTTCAAGAATCTTGCTGGAATAATCTGGTCAGTATCCACATCTTCTATTGGAAGAGGGACCGCTGATGAGGTTATGGTTTTTAGTTTTTCCATCTTAATTCAAGGTGCTTCTTACATCAACAATTTTTCCTTCTATGGCTGCTGCTGCTGCCATCAGTGGGCTGGCTAGAATGGTTCTGGCTCCAGGACCTTGTCTTCCTTCGAAGTTTCGATTAGAAGTTGATACACAATATTCTCCTGCAGGTATTTTATCTTCATTCATCCCTAGGCAGGCACTACATCCTGGTTCTCTTAATTGGAATCCCGCTTCTGCAAATATCACGTCTAACCCTTCTTCCATAGCTTGGTTCCTTACCTTCTGTGAACCCGGTACAATGTATACTTTTACATTTTCCGCTTTCTGCTTTCCTTGAATGTATGCAGCAACTTTTCTGAGATCTTCTATACGACTGTTGGTACAACTACCTATAAATACATTCTGTATTTCATGTCCTACTAGAGATTGTCCCTCAGAAAAGCCCATGTACTGCAGACTTTTATCGAAGGATGGGGACGATCCTTCTTGAGGTATTAATTCATCAACTTTTATACCCATTCCTGGATTGGTTCCATAGGTAACCATAGGTCCTATATTTTCTGCTTTATAGCTATATTCTTGATCGAATACAGCGTCAGTATCACTTACTAAATTGTTCCAGTATCTTATGGCATCCTTCCATTCTTCTCCTTTCGGAACATGGGGACGACCTTCCATATAACTATAGGTTTTATCGTCCGGTGCAATTAGTCCGCCTCTAGCTCCCATCTCAATGCTCATATTACAGATGGTCATCCTTTCTTCCATACTTAAGGCTTGGATGGTAGAACCTGCATACTCTATAAAGTAGCCTGTTCCACCAGCTGCCGTTAATTTTGATATTATATATAAAATGATGTCTTTCGCTCCTACTCCAGGATCTAATAGACCATCAATCGTAATTCTCATTGTCTTAGGTCTATCTAAAATCAGACATTGTGTTGCCATAACTTGCTCGACCTGACTCGTCCCTATACCGAAAGCTATATTGCCAAATGCTCCATGCGTACTTGTATGACTGTCTCCACATACCATAGTAAGACCAGGCTTAGTAATTCCTAATTCAGGTCCTATAACATGCACTATTCCTTGATTTTCATGCCCTAGACCATAAAGCTCTACTCCGAATTCCTTACAATTATTGATTAAGGCAGAAACTTGCTTCTGACTCATAGGTTCTGCAATCGGAAGATGCTGGTTTATAGTAGGTACGTTGTGATCTGCTGTTGCCGTAATCTTATCTAGATGAGCAATCTGTAATCCTCTTTTCCTTAATCCATTGAATGCCTGAGGGCTCGTAACTTCATGTATCAGATGTCTATCGATATAGATTACATCTCTACCTCCTTCTATAGACTTAACTACATGCGCATCCCACACCTTATCAAATAATGTCTTTCCCATATCTATTTTCTAAGCAACTCCTATAGGCAACTTCTGCATCAACCTATGTAAGTCTTCATCGTTAACTTCTTTCTTAATATCTGCTAGCAATAAAAACTCTTGATAGACAACATCTAGTTCTTCTTTAGTAAGATTTATCCCTATCTCTTTGGCTCTATATGCGAGTGCAGCTCTTCCAGATCTTGCAGTAAGAATGATTGATGATTTATCGACACCTACATCCGCAGGGTCCATAATTTCATAAGTATCTCTTCTTTTTATGACCCCATCCTGATGAATTCCTGACGAATGTGCAAATGCATTGGCCCCTACAATGGCTTTATTAGGCTGTACAATCATTCCCATTTTATCCGACACCATCTCACTCATAGATTTTAATTTAGGTGTCAGAATATTATGGTACATCTGATTTCCAAACCTCTGTTTTATTATCATGACCACTTCTTCAAGACTGGTGTTTCCTGCTCTTTCCCCTATACCATTGATGGTACATTCTATCTGAGCTGCCCCATTTTCTATCCCAGCAATACTATTCGCTGTAGCCATACCTAGATCGTTATGGCAATGGGTAGAAATTGTGACGTTTTCTATACCTTTTACATGATCACAGAGATATTTAATTTTAGCTCCATACTCATGCGGTAAGCAATATCCAGTCGTATCTGGAATATTTACAACTGTGGCACCTGCTTTTATAACAGCTTCAATTACTTGACTTAGATATTCGTTTTCAGTCCTGCCAGCATCCTCAGCATAGAATTCTACATCTTCTGCATACCGCTTAGCAAGTTTTACTGCTTTAATAGAACGGTCGATAACATCTTCTCTTGTCGTTCTCAACTTATGAAGTACATGACTATCTGAAGTACCTATACCCGTATGAATCCGAGGTCTTCTAGCTCCTTTTACAGCATCTCCAGCTACTTCTATATCTTTCTGTACCGCACGTGATAACCCACATACAGTAGCATTCTTTACGAGAGCAGATATCTGCTCAACACTTCTGAAATCTCCTGGACTAGAAATAGGAAAACCTGCTTCTATAACATCTACGCCCATTTCGTCTAGGGCTTCTGCAATAATGATTTTTTCTTCAGTACGCAACTTACATCCAGGTACTTGTTCTCCGTCTCTGAGTGTCGTATCAAATATGTCAATTTTCTTTCCTTCCATCTTATTATAACTTGAATAATAGTCGATAAAAGACAAATATATTTTTGGTCACTTTTAAAAACGAATCAATAAAATTTGATTCTACGAACTGAAAATTTAATATTTGACATCCATTAAGCTGTATTACAGAGTTTTACGAGTACATTTATTACGATGCCAAGAGCTAAAAAAGATCATTTACTAAACCTTATTTCTACCCTTTCTAAGGGTGAAAAACGGAGTTTTAGAGTTTATGCTCAGAGAGGCAACCAGCACGACAACCCACTGTTCGTGCAGCTCTTTAATTTTCTCGAGAAACAGAAAAAATACGATGAAGGCGACATTCTAAAGAAAATCCCTAACCTTAAAAAAGCACAACTGTCTAACATCAAAGCACACCTGTACCAGCAGATACTGTATGTGCTTAGGAATCTATATAAGGATAAGATTGGTGATATCCAGATAAGAGAACAACTTGATTTCGCTAAAGTCCTGTATAGCAAAGGCTTATATAAACAAGCACTCAGCCTTATAGAAAAAGCTAAGAAAGGAGCCGTTCATGGCAGACATCATGCCTTACTGATGAGTGTGCTCACCTTCGAAAGACACATAGAGTCACAACACATCACGGGGAGCATGTACCCTAAGGCTCTCGAGATTAAAGAAATGTCGGAAGCAGTTGTAGGTAGAATGCATAACAACAATAGACTGGCTAATTTTTCATTGATGCTCTATGGCTTATACTTACAATTCGGGTATGCTAAAAATAAAAAGGATTATCAATTCCTTTCGTCTTACTTCGAATCTAATAAGCCATCTGTAGATCTAGGAAAACTAGACTTCTATGATAATGCTTCCTTATTTCAGTCATATGTATGGTATTAC
>CALIQO010000539.1 GCA_938044055.1 uncultured Saprospiraceae bacterium | reverse complement strand
GTAGTGGGAGTAAGAATTAAGCCATTTGCTTTATGCAATTTAATGGTAGAAAATGCTCAGCATTTCAGGGAAGCTGTGGTTCCCATTAAGGATGTGTTTTCGATTAAGGAAAGCACTAAAGGATTGATGTCAATGATTCTGAAAACTCCCTTCCACGAGTGCTTACCTTTATTTAATCAATTTCTTACAGAATTAATAAGCAAGGATAAGTCAATTGATGAATCCCTCAGAGCAAGGTGTAATTACATCATGGAATTTAAAGGGGCACTTAAACTCACTGATCTTTTATCAGAATTTAAGATAAGTAAAACGACATTGAGAAAGCAGTTTCTACATAAGATAGGCATCAACCCTAAAAGGATGTGTCAGATCTGGCGCATGAATCATATCTTACAACTTGCGCAAGATAGACCACATGAAAGTTTTACAATGCTGTCATATGAAGCTGGCTACTATGATCAGTCTCATTTCATAAGAGATTTTAAATCAACGATGTCGCAGACACCTATTCAATATGTTAAGAATAAGCATAGTTTTATCAAAGTAGAATACTTGAATATCTCAAGAAGATTCACCAACCAATATGACCCTAGATAGGTTTACTTTTTTACAATTATAGAAAAGAACATATTTATACTTTTGTGCTGTACCCATTAAATTGATAGCAACATGAAAAAAATCATCTCTGCTTATTTTTATATAGCAACACTGGCTCTTGTCTGGAATCCTTCTTATGGACAAGACAATGGCTTATCGGAATCCTATTTAGAAGAAGTAATATCAAAGCTCAGCGAGCTTATGAATGACCATTATGTTTTTCCAGAAGTAGCACAGGCTACAGCGGATCACCTAATGGCAGAATTAAAGGCTGGCAACTATTCTAGTATTGAAAATCATGGTGAGTTAGCCAAGATACTGACTTCTGCTGTGCAATCTATCAATAAGGATAAACATATGAAGGTGTGGAAGAATGACGCCTATGAAGCTCCCGAGAATACGCCCGAAAGAATGATTGAAGAAAAGTTAGATGGCTTAGATAGATATAAGTGGTATAATTTAGGGTTTTTAGAAGCTAAGGTTATGCGGGGAAATATAGGATATATATCCTTGTCAGGATTTGCAAGAGTCGATGAAGGGAAGGACATGGCGGATGCATACATGAAGTTGATTGAGATGACCGATGCAGTTATAATTGATCTAAGTAAAAATGGGGGAGGAGATCCTTCTATGGTCCAATATCTATGTAGCTATTTCTTTGATAAGAAGGTTCATCTCAATAGTCTATACTACAGGCAAGATGATAGAACCATTGATTTCTGGACACTCGATGAAGTAGGAGGAGAGAAAATGCCAGACGTACCTTTATATGTTATTACCGGTAGCCGGACTTTCTCAGGCGCTGAGGAGTTCTCTTATAATATGCAGACTCAGAAGAGGGCTACCCTGATAGGTCAGACTACAGGCGGTGGAGCCAACCCCGGAGGCACAATGATGATCAACGATAGTCTGCGCGTATTTATCCCTACTGGAAGAGCAATCAATCCTATAACTCAGACCAACTGGGAAGGAGTAGGAGTAATTCCAGAAATCAAGGTGTCTCAGGAAGAAGCCCTTGATTCAGCCATTACCTTAGCACTTCAAGGAGCTAAAGAATATAGGGAAGACTTAAGAAAGAAAAATACAGATACATTCCTGCAATTAAGCAGCAAACTCACCGCGTATAAAAAAGGGATATCTGAAGACGATGTTCATAATCAAGTTGTAAAATGTGTAGATGCTGGAATATTGAACGAATACGATATAAATTCCCTTGGATATGAATACTTGATGCAATATGAACAACCGCACCTTGCCATGTGCTTGTTCAGAAGCAATAAAATCCTTCATCCAGAATCTCCCAACGCCTATGATAGCTACGGAGAATCACTCATTGCTACTGGAAATTACGAGGAAGTGATGGAGAACTACAACAAAGCAGTAGAGTTAGCTGCTAAGTATGAAGAACACAACCTAGAAATGTATCAGAAAAACAGAGATATGGCTAAAAAGAAAATCAGTGGTAAGTAGAAGGGTAGGAAAAGGATTAAACCTTAGCCTTGATTGTTTTTAAAACTTCCATCATCTGTACAGGTGTTTTATAGCCTGGAACTACTTGTATAGGTTCTAGATTAGAATTTAGAAACACGATAGAAGGGTAACTCAATCGACCACTCAATAACTTGAATGCTAACTTGTTAACCCCTTTTCTTCCAGTAGGAATCCAATCATAAGAATTGCCATCGAAGTTGATAGGAGTCTTCTGTTCTGCATCAAACTTTACGACATGAAAACTTTCATCTAGATAAGTTTTAACTTCTTCATCGGTGAAGGTCTTCTTATCCATAACTTTACACCATCCACACCAGTCGGTATACACATCTACCATGAATATCTTCTCCGTTTTACCTTTAAGTAGATCTGCTTGTTCTATGGTCATCCAGTTCAACTCGCCGTCAACAATGGTACTGGGCGTGTTGTCTGTTTCTTTGCAAGAAGAAAGAAAGAACAAGGAAAGTATCAAGAATGAAAATAGGATACGCATGGTTTGTTTTTTTATTACACTTGTAAAGGTATGTCTTATTTCTTCTAAGGCAATCGATTTAACGTATCTTTAATGAGTATGGTTTTCGCGAAAATGGATGTGGATTATTCGGCTTTTCTATAGTTATATATCTCATTAATAGGCCTATAAAGATAAACTGAATATAATTTAGAGCTCATTTAAGATGCGAATCGAGCTTGAAATAGTCACGATATGAGCTTTTTTTAGTATGAACTAGAATTGTCTTGTATGTAGATGAATAGAATTCCTCTTTTCGCTTGGTCTATTATAAATATTGTAAAACCGGCATAACCTAATTAAACAAGAGGAGTCATACTAGATAACTCCTCTTTATATAAAAACGGATATTTGGCAGAATGATTAGTCGTACAGTTTCATCTGTACTTTTTTCTCTAGTTCTTGGACGGTATCCTTAAATATAAGATCCGTGTCCATCATATCTCTGACAGCTTGGAGGCTATAAATCACCGTACTGTGATCTCTATTGCCGAATTTCTGTCCGATATTCTTAAGAGAACTTGTTGTATAATTCTTAGCGAGATACATGGATAATTGTCTAGCAATTACGACATCTCTTTTTCTTGTCTTTCCTTGAAGCTTTTCAACGGGTAAGCTGAAGTGATCAGCAACCAGTTTCTTAATGTTTTCTATACTGATTTCCTTATTAGACTGAGACACAAATTGCTTGATGACATCTTTAGCAAGATTAACATCTATGTGCTTCCTGTTAAGGGTAGATTGTGCAATTAATGATATCAAGGCGCCTTCTAGTTCGCGGATATTATTCTGAATGTTGTAACATATGAATTCTGCTACCTCATCATTGACGTTGATGCCTTCATGCTCAACCTTCTTGTCGAAGATAGCCATTCTTGTTTCAAAATCAGGTGCAGATAAATCCGCACTGAGACCCCACTTAAATCTAGATATCAATCTATTCTCTACATCCTGAAGGTCCTTAGGAGGACGATCAGAGGTAAGAATAATCTGCTTTCCTGATTGGTGAAGCTCGTTGAATATATTGAAGAATATCTCTTGAGTCTTAGCCTTATTAGCTAAGAACTGAATATCATCGATAATCAATACATCTATCATCTGATAGAAAATCATAAAGTCACTAAGAGAGTTACTCTTAATAGAATCTATAACGTGGGTTGTGAATTTCTCTGTAGTCACATATAGTACTTGTGTCTTGGCGAAATTCTTTTTTATCTCGTTTCCGATGGCATGCGCAAGGTGTGTCTTTCCTAGTCCTACATCTCCATACACCATAAGTGGATTAAATGCCGTTTTTCCGGGACGACTGGCAATGGCTTTTCCTGCAGATCTTGCAAGACGATTACAATCTCCCTCTATGAAATTATCAAATGTATAATTGGGATTGAGGTGAGATTCTACCTTTGATTTCTTAATTCCAGGAATGACGAATGGATTCTTTATTTCCGCAGCCTTATGCTGTTCTTTGATTACAGCTTCGTTCTTTCCTATCTGCCGATGGTTCTCAATAAGGATCTGGTATTCTAACCTACCTTCTTCTCCGATCACCTTTTTAATGGCTGTTTTAAGTATGTTGACATAATGTTCCTCCAGCCATTCGTAGAAGAACTTATTAGGCACCTGGATGGTAAGAATCTGGTTCTGAAACTTTATAGGATTGACCGGTTCAAACCATGTTTTGTAACTCTGTTGATTGATACTACGTTTAATAATCTCAAGACACTCTCCCCATAATTCTACATGATTAATTATCATTCGCTGCTATATAATTATCCTCCGTAGAGGTTCTATTATTGAAATATATTAATTGCCCTAAGCTAGGTTAACACTGACTAAAAATCCTTGGTGTTGGTTGTTGTAGTTCGCCGTTTTTGTTGTTCGTCTGTGAAGGCAAATTTGCTAAAAATTAAGAGAAGAAAAAAGGATTTTTAAAAATTAAAAAACGAAACCAAAAGCTTGGTATTCAGTTAGATATAATGAAAAATAATCATATGTTGGGAGATGCCATATATGCATATTTTTATCATGTATTATAAGTTAACCATGATCAATAAGTTAGCTTATGCGATTGTAAGTAATTCGTTAAATTACTCTGAAATTTTCGTTGGAGTGAATAACACATAACTCATCGAAAAAAAAATTATTTTAACAATGTATTCTTGCAGCTAATGCACTTGTTTTTATTCCCTCTCTCAAACAGTATATCTAATCTTCCCAGCATGATGCCCGCCCATCCCGCTTGTGTCACTATGACTTCTTTACCATTTTTGTTTTTTTCGATATGTGGTTCATACATAAATGTGTGGGTATGACCACCTATAATCAGGTCGATGTCTGTAGATTCTTTTGCCAGAACTACATCTGAAACGGTATTGTCTCTATATCTATAACCGAGATGAGAAAGGCATATAACGAAATCGCATTGCTCTTCATTTTTAAGATGAGAAGCCCATTTGCTTGAAGCGGAAATAGGATCTCCATAGACAGTCTCCTTATATAGTGGCTTAGGAACCAGGCCATTAAGCTCAATTCCTACACCTGTAATTCCTACTTTTATGTCCCCATAATTTTTAATCATATATGGAGACGTATGGCCGTTCATGGTTGTATTCTTAAAATCATAATTTCCTATTACTAGGGGAAAAGAAGCATGGTCTAGTTGCTTTTTAAGATTGTCTATTCCGCTGTCGAAATCATGATTTCCTATTGTTGCAGCGTCATAACCCATCTCGGACATAACCTTCATTTCAATCTCGCCATTATAGAAATTAAAATAAGGCGTACCCTGGAATATATCCCCTGCATCGAGCAGTAGCACGTGTTGTTCGCGGTTTCTGATGGTATTGATCAGTGCCGATCTTTTAGATACTCCTCCAGCACCTTCATTGCGAGAACCATCCATAGGGAATGGATCGATGTGAGAATGGACATCATTAGTATGTAAGATGGTTAATCTGGTGAGATCGTGGTCATACATATTCTTCCATGAGAAGTTCCCCGTAGAAAGTAACGCTCCCCCTAAAGAGGAATACTTTAGAAATTTTCTCCGATCCATAATTATAGTTTGATTCTAAGTTCTAAATTAGGTGTAATAGGACCTTCTTTTAATCGCATCCATTCTATCATGGCATCCCTTACAAGAAGTCCGAGTTCTTTCTGAGAAGTACCTATTAAAAAAGGACAATCATCATTTCCCTGGGCTACATAATCTGGCAATGTGAATGTGTAAGTTTTCTCCATATCGAAGGGTTCTCCATCTACGATTATATCAACTGCCTTATTATTATCAATTCTGAATGAAGTGTTTTTAGAAATAGGCCACCCACCATAGTCTGCCACTCTATCAAATAATTTTTTAACCACACCTCCTTTAGCTGTTACTAAGACGAGTGCATTGTCAAACGGCATAATCTCATAGATTTTACCAACTGTAACATCGCCAGCAGATAGACCTGCTCTGACTCCTCCATAGTTCTGCATGGCAAAATCTACATGCTCACTGACTTTAGATCTACTTATGTCCAGAAGAATATCCGCCATCCAGTTATTCATGGGAGCACAGGGCTTATTCTTTCTCATTTCTGATTCATTGCTTCCGATAACTTCATCCATCTGACTCAGAAGTTTATCCTGGTAGGGTAGTATAATCTTATCGATATTGCTATCTGTGGATTTTCTGTACTTATCTATGCGGTAATATTCTTCATCAACCTCTGCTACATAAGTTTTTTTATTGCAACTGGTAACCGCTGTCAGAATGATAGCTAGAAATAAGGTTTTGGATAGGCAATCAAAAATGATTTTTTTCATAAGGTACGTTTATCAACTAGAAATGATTTCTACTTCTTTCTTAATAGCAGAAAGCGCTTGGTTTATAGGATTTAAAGGTTGACTTGCATGCCTGGCTAGAATCTGACTGATATAAGTCTGAACTTCATCTGCTTCTACTGAAGAAATAAGAGCCAGTGTATCTTCCTTAGCTAAGGATACAATCTGCCACAATTTATCTGAAACATAAACTTGTTGAGTCATGTTGTGCTCGTATTCTTTTTCTACAGCTATCAGTAAGGAGGTTTTCAGGGAATCGGCACTGCTCTCTGTATTGCGCAATCTAAATATAAGTTGCTGAGGTTTAATCCTTTCTAAGAACAGAGCCAGTCTTTCATAGGCTTGAAACTTTAAGGGCATAATCTCTTTAAATTGATCTTGCTTAAACTTAAGAGACTCCATATTATACTGTTGATTGAGATACTTTTTCATAATTGAATTGATCGTGAAAAAGACAATCAGTGCAGGTACTGA
>CALIQO010000538.1 GCA_938044055.1 uncultured Saprospiraceae bacterium | reverse complement strand
CTACATCTGGGCCTACGACCCTTACCTTATGTTCTGGAATCCCTAGAACGAATGCACACATAAGCAATCTTATCAGATGAGGATTCTGTGTAGAAGTATAAAGTGTATATTTATCGTAAGCATCGTCATAATGTCCGATTGCACTCCGAGGCTCTATGGCATTGGGGACAAGGCGCTGGTTACTAAACTCAAGCTCCGTAACATGCGCGGCGGCTTCCATTGCTGCTGACACTTCATCCTTAGGGTTGCCTAATTCCCAATCGAAACATAGGTTGCTTTCTACATCTGCATGGACAAGGGGAGCACCTGCTTCTGTCGCTTTTTTAGGGCAAGTAACTGCTCCATGGATATCATAATCTACATCAACGTAATCAGCAGCATCTCTGGCTTCAGCCTGACTTTCTGCGATAATAAAAACCACTCCGTCCCCTGCGTGTCTTGCTTTTTTTCTTACCAGCAATGGGTGTGGCGGCTCTTTCATGGTATCTCCATTTTTAAAATCTACCTGCCATCCGCAAGGAACACCCGCTATGGATTCTGGAATATCGTTCCCTGTAAAAACAGCAACGACGCCTGGTCTACCTTCAGCCTCAGTTGTATCGATACTATTGATAGTTGCATGGGCATATGGGCTTCTCAAGATGTATCCATATACCATGCCTGGTAAGACGATGTCATCCGTGTATTTTCCTTTACCAGTTATGAAGCGCTTGTCTTCAACCCTCTTCACTGGCTTACCTATATATGTGGACATATGTGTATGTTTTTAAAGTAATGTAAAATAAGAAATTATGCTTGCATCTTCTCAGCAGCATATTGTATGGATTGCACGATGTTATGATATCCAGTGCACCTACAGAAGTTTCCTTCAAGGGATTCTCGGATCTCTTCTTCAGAAGGATTGGGATTGTTCTTAAGAATGTCTTTAGCTGTCATAATCATTCCGGGTGTGCAGAAGCCACATTGAAGTCCATGCTTCTCTTTGAATCCTTCTTGCAAGGGGTGTAAATCACCGCCAGAAGAAAGGCCTTCTATTGTGACTACCTCGGAACCATCCGCCTGCACGGCAAGCATGGTGCACGACTTAACTGCCTTTCCGTCAACTTCTATCGTACATGCTCCACAACTGCTGGTATCACAACCTACATGTGTCCCTGTCAAGGACAATTGCGATCGTAGAAAATCTACCAACAAGGTTCTGGCATCGACTTCGGCTTCACGGAGTTGACCGTTTACTGTAATTGAAATTTGGTTTGCCATTATTACTTTTTTAATGTTTTCTATGCTTCGTCTAATTAAGATGTTTCAGCTTGTTCTTTTTCTCTCGCTAGAAATTTTTCTAGCGCAGAAAATACTTGTTTCGTTATAAGGTTAGCTACTCCAGATAATACCCGCTGTCCTGTACGAGCAATCGTTCCGGACAGTTTTGCTTTTCCATTGAAAGTGAGCAATGTCTTTCCACCTTCAACTTCCGATAGTTTCATATGTACGGTAACATGAGCGTTGCCTACCTTGCTTAACTGTTCTACTTGGATCTGGAAAGTTTCTGGATGATTCATTTCGGCGACCTGCATCTTCCCCTTGAAGGTAGCATTGACAGGGCCTATATTAATATTAGAAACGGTCTCATATCGATCCTCACCTAATGCATTTAATTTCGATATTCCTGGGGTGATTTCAGCCAGAACGACAGGATCCATGAGATATATCCACAACTTTTCTCTCCTTACATCTAATTCGTGATTTCCTACTATTTCCATCGTTTATCTTTTCAGCTTCTGAAATAACAAAATATTTATTGGAAATACGAGAACAATTAGAAATAAATACAAAACAAGGTGTTGGCAACTATCCTAGATTTTTAGTTTAAAATATATAAATCAATCTGAAAGGACACCTGTAAGACAAGTATCCGGAAAATAGACCATTACTTTTACCGAACTTAAGTGTCAATCACTCTAAAATAATATGCTTGTAAGAAGATATTTATGGCTAGGTATGCTTGCTTCGATACTAGTAGGTATCGGAGAATACTTACTTCATTATTCTGAAGGAGGTCCAGCTGGTGAAATCAAGATGCTTGAAAATATACCTCTGGACAGGGCAAGCGCAGGACACTTTATATCCGTTATATCAGCACCTCTATATTTTGTAGGATACTATGGTATTTTTCTGTTGTTCCGTAACAATCAGCCGACGCTTGCTAGAATTTTATTTGTTCTTGGTTGCTTGGCTTTCTTTTTCGGCAGCATATGGATTGCTTCTAGATACTATGCCGCACTCGTCCTTCAGACTTCTTCTGGGACAGATAGTTATCAACTCTTTTACGATGCTTATGACAGCCATTATCAGGTTTTGGTCTGGCTATTGAGGGTTGTCATCCTCTTACTTTCTCTTACCTATATGTTGATCGTAATCAGAGAAAGAAAAAATATAAACGTATGGTGGATATTGCTTACGCCCATACTATTATTAATCACAATAATCTCAAGCATCTTATGGCTGCCTATAGTAGGA
>CALIQO010000537.1 GCA_938044055.1 uncultured Saprospiraceae bacterium | reverse complement strand
CCTAAGTGAAACATTATTTTTTCAGAACCATATGAAGAAACACCTGCTGTTCTGAGTGCTATTATACCATACTTCAAGAAGGGTATATAATGCCTAAAATCAAATCCAAATAAAAAGGTATATGCCGTAGATGGATCTACCTTAAAACCATCTACAACTTGTAAGTCAAACTTGTTAATCCCCTCAACGAAAAACTTGTAGCGGGTTCCATGCTTTATATTTTCATCGATGTCTATCGTATTGTCATATACATACTCCAGTTTCAGACTCAATCGCTTGTCGTTAATCAATGGATCGTTGAAACTTTCAGCATTTACAGACTGAGAATAAAACCTATCGATTCTCAGTGTACTTGTTGCTCGTATGCTTCGATACACATCCATAGGATACTTTAGCTGGTACAATCCTATCAATGAATTCTTCTTGGTTTTAATCGCAGGAAATACGGTGTCGTCTACTTGATCTGTAGTAACTCGCCTATAGAAAGCGTACCTCCGATCAATCAATTTTTTCTTGTCATCAAAAACCAGAAAGTATTCTGTTCCATTAAATCCTGTAGGAATTCTTACTCCTCCTTCAAACACATAATCCTCTAGTAAATCTTTAATGGTCGCCTTTAATAAAATCCCAGTAGGATTTACATCTAATTGGTTCGGGTCGCCGGTGTATGATTCAAGCCCTTCGAATAAAACTTCATTGTCTAATTTCGTTGTAAAATTATCAACCCGGAAAGCGAGCCTAGAAGCCGTTACCCTCGGCGTTTTCAATGTTTCTAAAGGTCTATCACGTTGCTCGAAACTTCTGCTCTCTAGGAATTCTCTGAACAGAACTGGCTTGTTTTTATCATTCGCAATATCAGGTACAACGAGTGGATTATCGAACTCTGCCTGAAACAAGAATCCATCGTCTACAATTTCTTCCTCTTCTTCTTCTGGAATGAATGGGATTAAGACTTCTTCTGGTTGTCTTGATCGCTGTAGAGCAGTAACACTTGCCGGCACCGCATCATTCCATGCTTTATCTTCTAAGTAGATTTTATATGCACCTTCTCTGTACAAGGTATATATGTACTTGTTGCCGACAGGAGAAGGATGGTGTCTTATGATATTTCTATCTAGGTTACTTACAGTATATGCCCTCCCTGTAATCAAGTCTAGCACATAAGAATTTTTAATTCCACTCTTATGAGATAGATACGTTATATAACCTTCCTTCCCAGTCATAAATGGATACCTCTCACTATGACTTTCTGTATCTGTCAATCTATCTATTGACTTATTCCCTTCTTGTAAATCATAAAAAAATAAGTCGAAATTTTCAAGCGGTAAGATTGTATCTAGATCCATATCTACAACCAAGTCGCTCTGTCGATTAGATGAGAACAAGATTCCTTTTTTTCCATCTATAGTCGTTACCGTCGCATCTAAGTCATCATAGAAATCATTGGTTATTCTTTCCTGCGTTCTAAAATCTGCATCGTACTTATATAAGTCCGCATAACCATCCGTATTGGCAGAAAAGATATAGTGTGTTGAATCTAGATAATCCATGGAGTATATGCGTTGAAATTCTTCTGGCACAATTTGCTCTGCATGTTTTCCAGTTTCAATATCTAGTCTTCTTATCTTAATCGCATCTCTATGCTCGTAGGCAAATGATAGGGTCCTATTATCTGGATGCCAAGTAAGCAAAGGGTAATTATAATCTGTTTCTTGTACAGAGTTTTTATACCCATAATTGAATAGGGTTTTCTCCTTGCCCGTCTCAAGATTCCTCAATCTAATTCTATACTGACCGATATTGTTATCTACATAAACCAGCGAATTACCGTCTGGACTGAATCGCATCTGACTGATCGGAACATAGTCCTTGTTTTTAAGATCTACCTCTGCATCTTCTGGAGGAGAAAGATATCTTCCTTTTTCTGCTTGGTAATAATCCTTATAAAATCCAGACCATTCCTTGAAAATGGTTTTTCTGTTTTCTGACAATACGTAAATGAAGCTCTCGTCAAGATCCCTCGAAATCTTGGTTAAATAGAGTAGATTAGGAATGGCAGTAGGGCTATAATACTGACTTATAAAATACCACATAGAGTGTCCTGCAACCCTCGGGTGGTCTTCTGATAATTTCTTGAAGCTATAGTACTTGTCATTATTCTCTAGTACATCTCTCAACTCATCTTCTATATATGTATTCCATGAGCTAGAACTATAGGAAACAATCCCATCCTTGAACCATTCTGGAAGGTTAAGAAGAACAGCGTTCTGGACGAATTCCTGGAAACTGGCTCCGAACAACATTGAAGCAAGGTATACCGATGCAATACCTTCTTTCAGTTGATCTCTTAAATCTTGATGATTGCCATTAAAATAAACAAACATTTTACTACCCACGATCTTGGTCTCTCCAGACTTACTCGTCCAGGTATCGTCATTGCCTATGTTAGATTGATTTAGATCTGAAAGGTCGGTGTAGATAAGAATCTGGATCTTATCATTCATCCGATGTTCTACAACTGCTTGAACTTCGTCGTGGAACAACTCTGCCATGGGCACCACTGCCTTTGCCACGTTCTTCGCTTTTCCATACCAGTATATGATAAAATTCTCTGTTTCGTATTTATCCCATTTCTTAAAATCATCGTGATACTGTACGCGATTCTTACCGAATCGTGTATCCACATTCTGAGCAGTCCCTGGCATAGACACTAAGGACAGGATAGATATAATAAGAATGGATAGAATTCTATTCATACGCATACAGCTGAAGACAATTTCAAAATACTAAAATTAACTGTTTATACAACACATAACAAGGTCATCCACAGATCAATTTGTCGCGAGAAAACAGTATTTTCATTCCTTTCCATGCAGCTGTTGCACGGAAAGCAAGAAAGAATCGTGTAATTATAACACCTTTAAGGCGCATGAAGTTGCTAGAAAGATTAAAAAACATAGGCCCAGCTGCCTTAATTGCTGCGGCATTTATAGGCCCTGGCACCATTACGCAGTGTACTCTCGCAGGAGCTAAACACGGGTTGACTCTATTGTGGGCATTGCTGTTCTCTACCTTGGCCACCATCATTCTACAAGAGATGGCTGCCAGAATAGGGGTTGTTACTAAAGAAGGTCTGGCAGAAAACATACGCAATCACATACAACATCCAGTTACTAAAACGCTTGCCATCATCTTAGTTTTTGCTGCCATATTCATCGGAAATGCTGCTTATGAATCGGGCAACATTCTCGGTGCATATCTCGGAGTAGAAACCCTGTTCCCTGATATTCCGACCTGGATCGTAGTCTGTATGATAGGACTTATTGCCGGTCTATTGCTATGGATCGGAAGTTATCGGTTGATAGAAAATGTATTGATAACCCTTGTTGTTCTTATGTCTCTGTGTTTTCTGATCACCTTGTTTATGCTAGATATAGATTATAAGGCGTTATTTTCTGGTCTATTTCTTCCCCAGTATAATGAGGACAACATTTTGCAGATCATGGGGCTTGTAGGAACCACCGTTGTACCTTACAATCTGTTTCTGCATGCTGCCCTCGTCAATGAAAAATGGAAAAACCCTACTATTAAAAAAGCAAGAACCGATATATATGTTTCCATCACTCTAGGAGGACTCATATCTATGTGTGTTCTTATCTGTGCGGCAGGTGTACAACAAGGAAACATAGAAAATGCGGCAGGCTTAGCCAGAGGGTTAGAACCTCTGCTGGGCAATTATGCTCTTGTAGCCATCTCCATAGGATTACTCGCGGCAGGAATCACATCAGCCATTACCGCTCCTCTAGCTACTGCTTATGCCATCTCTGGTATCCTCGGTCTATCACGAAAATTAACAGCACCGCACTTCAGGGGGTTGTGGTTGTTCATTCTTATCATCGGTGTGATGGTTGCATCTATGGGATGGAAACCGATATTGGTCATACGGGTTGCCCAGATCGCCAATGGATTGCTGCTTCCACTGATTGTTATTTTTATCATATGGCTGATCAATAAAAAACAAGTTATGGGCAATCACGCTAATTCTCTTGTACAGAATATTCTAAGTTGCATAATCCTCGGAATCTGTATCTTGCTCGCAGGAAAAACATTCTATACCTTATGGCAATTAATATAGACATCAACTGTGATATGGGAGAATCATATGGCAGATTCACCATCGGTAACGATGAAGCCATTATGCCATACATCTCCAGTTGTAACATTGCTTGTGGCTTTCATGGGGGAGATCCTACGACCATATTGAAGACCATAGATATGGCTATAGAACACGGCACATCTATCGGAGCCCATCCAGGTTATCCTGACTTGATGGGATTCGGGAGAAGATCCATGGCTCTTACCCCACAAGAATTAAGAGACATACTTATCTACCAGATTGGTGCCCTAAAATCCATAACAGAATCTAGAGGAGCAAGGCTGCATCATGTCAAGGTCCACGGCGCACTATATCACGATGCACACCACAATCCAGAAGTGGCCGCTGCCGTCATAGACGCCATTGTAATGATCGATCCGTCCATTTTAATTTACACTTTCTCGCAAGGAGAATTGCATACTCAAGCCCGACATAGACAACTCAATATATGGACAGAAGCATTTGCCGATAGAGCGTATACTTCATCAGGCTGGCTTAAAAAAAGAAAAATGAAAGGTGCTGTAATCTCTGATCCTATCCTTGCTTCTGAGCAAGCATGGAAGATTGCCTACGAAAATAAAGTAGACGCCGATAATGGTGCTGAGATTTCCATACAAGCAGACACCATCTGTGTCCATGGTGATACAGAAAATGCTGTGGATATAGCGATGTCTATTCACAACAAGCTAAACCATAATTCTTGATACAGTATGAAAGAATATCGCGCTATGGATCTCATGCCTTCCTTATAGAATGGAAGAAAATCATCGATCCACAACTTAATCGATTTATTCATTCTATCAAGAATAAAATAACACGACTTCCCTATGTGGAAGACACCATTGTTGCGTATCAATCTTGCCTCGTAACACTTAATCATTCTGTCTCAACCTCTCTGTTTTCTAAAGAGATAGATCATATTATTAATAGTCATCACGCCCCTGATTCTGACATAAATAAAAAAATAAGACTTCCCGTCTGTTATGATAAATCATATGGTCTAGATATCAACCTATACGAAAAAGATGGGATATCTATCGACGACTTAATCCATCTTCATTCTGGCCACACATACTTGTGTTATATGATGGGATTTATGCCTGGATTTGGGTTTTTAGGAAACGTAGAAGACCGGATAGCAAGACCCAGAAAAAATACACCTAGAAAAAAAGTTGTAGCGGGATCAGTCGGAATTGCTGCAGGACAGACAGGCATCTACCCTACCGATAGTCCTGGTGGGTGGAACATTATCGGAAGATGCCCTATCCCTCTTATGGACTATTCTAGGGAATCTTCTTTTCTGTTCTCTGCAGGAGACCAAGTAAAATTCTATCCTATATCTAAATCAGAATATCTAGAGATGGAAAAATCTGATTATTCCGACCTTGAGCAATTTTATACCGCATGAAGCCCTTACTTAAAATACTGAAGGTAGGGTTGTCTTGTACTTTTCAGGATCGCGGAAGAAAAGGTCTACAACAATATGGAGTTTCCTATGGAGGATATCTCGATCCGATCGCTGCCCACCACGTTGCGTTGAGAAGTGGAAATGATGTTCTTATAGAATGTACTTATGCGGGTATAACCCTGCAAGCTTTAGAAGAATGCCTCTTGATCATAAGCGGTATAGGCATAGAAATAGATGGCAAGAAAAAATCAGGTTTTCAAGTTATAGAGTTGGAATTAAAGATCGACCAAGCAGTAAAAATCAGAAGTCAGGGTGCCGTATTTTATGTAGGAAGTACCGCAGAGTTTCATGTTGCTAAAACGCTAGGCAGCGCTTCTACACATCGACCTGCCATGCTGGGTAATCCTCCCTTAGAAGCAGACGATGTCCTTTATAAGAAGTCCGTAAAAATCCGCCAATTCATCTCTTCAACAATAAAACCACCCCTATATAAATCCTTCCATATACCCATACTTCCAGGTCCAGAACATAGCCTATTGACTCCAGAGCAGAAGAAGGAACTGGAAGAAAAAAAATGGACGATCTCATCTCTCTCTGACCGCATGGCTACACAATTTTCGGAACAATTAGAAGAAGGTATCCTTTACTCCATGATTTCCTCTCCTGTACTTCCAGGAACCATCCAGTGTACTCCTTCTGGAAAATTAATTGTTCTTATGGTTGACGGACAGACCATCGGTGGATATCCGAGGGTCGGTATGCTTGCGGAAGGAGATAGGATAATCCTTGCTCAGAAAAGAGCGGGAGAAATGATAACATTAAACTTTTTAGAAAATGAATGAAAAAAGAATTGAATCGCTTGATGGTTTCAAGCACCTATCAGAATATAAGGTGCACTGGAGCGATATGGATGCAGCCTTACATGTCAATAATCTGGTGTACATGAAGTGGTTCGAAAGTGCGCGGATTGAGTTTTTCGATTCTTTAGATATCGATACATCATTTTCAGAAAGAGAGATTGGTTTAATCCTAGGGTGGCAAGATTGCAAGTATCTTTTTCCAGTTACATACCCTGACACAATAAAGATAGGGACTCGGATTAAAGATGTTCTTGTAGACAGGCTTGTGATTCAGACTGCCGCGTGGTCGGTGGGACACAAGAGAATCTGTGCCATAGGCACACAAGAAATTATACCGTATGATTATGCGCAGTTGCGCAAGGCAAATATACCTGAGCAGTGGAAGACAAACCTGACCAAAACGAGCTAAAAACTGTAAAACATATATTGCCAAATCTATCTGGCATAGGTAATTTTCTGAAGATTTATCACAACACGTCTTTTAAAAAATATCACCCAGTTATGTGATGCTATGCCTTCAGCGAACCAGATAAACTTATTAATACTAAAGTCAATCCAAGCTGAAGTGTCCTTTATCAAGAATAAAAACATTTGCGCAAAGCGAAAAATCTAAACAGTGTAAAAGAAGCACCTACTATCAATGGATACCAATTATAAACTAGGCGTTTCTACTCAACCTCCATCCTATAAATCCTCCTACTATGTCAACCAAAAAATGAAGGATCACAACAATCAACAACGATTGTGAAAAAATAAATATCGCTCCGAAGAGCAAGGACATGATAGATATTTTTAATACAGACGCCCAGCCCTGGTACATATGAACCAAGCCAAAAATTATGGCTGGCAACCAGATGGCAACAGTTATACCTAACACTGGATCGTCACATATCCACATAAGATAATTAACCAGAAAACCGCGATAAACAACTTCTTCACAGAAACCAGCACTGAATGCAAGAAAGGAAAAATGTAAAAACTCCCTTCCCGTTGCAGGAAGAAAAGGAGCACTCTTCTTCAGTTCTTCCACTGAACCTTCTTTTCTCAATTCAGTAGTCGTTTCAAGCACATAGGTAAAAACAAACAATCCCGTCAATCCCATAACAATACCATCTACTTCTGGTATTCTAAACCCCATCATAGAAAACGACCTGTCTGCAATAATCCATAACAAGCATACCAGAACTACTCCTACCCAGAGTACGGCCGCATTAGCATAATAAAATTTAGGTTTATCCTTAATCTGAAGATCCATGGTTACTGGATCTACCTTACCCCGATAGATGGAAAAGGCAGGAATTATGATTCCTATTAAGATGAAAAATATATGATCCCAGAGGGTAGGTATAACCATAAATCGTAAGCATTTTATAAAGATCAACCCACAGAATGGATTGTATAAATGAAAAAAATTAATACTTTGCAGAACTAACTTATTAGATCTTTTTAACCAATTGAAGACAGAAGCTGATATCTCTATATCGGCTTCTTCTTATTTTAACAATAGTAAACTATCCTGATTTCGTGCAATCCAGGTCTCACCGGTCCTCGAAAAAAGGATATCTCTTACCGCTCCACGAGCTTCAATCCAATTGCTGCTTTTTATCCATTTTCCATCTGCCCACTTGATTGTAATAGGGATTAAACCATCTTGTCGCCCTATAGAAGGATCGACTTCATACAGATTCCCTCCTATAATAAGATCACCATTCTTATCTAGAGAAACGGCATATACTGGCCCTAACTGTGCCTCCGCAGGAAAGGGCTTCCATGACCAGGATGAATTATGCAGAAACGTTCCACTTTCTAGAAGATCGACTCTTTTCTGAGAAATCTGAGAAAGAACCTTATTGTCGAAAATCTCAGTAATTTCCTTACCGGAATACAGCCGATTCGCATTGAAAACCTTTTTTAGATGTGGCAGCTGCTTAAGTAGTCCTTCGAGATTAGGAAGAATAAATTCTTTTCCTTTATAGAAATAAGACACTATCGGATCCATCTTACCATTGCCATCCCAGTCGTAGGTGTACAATTGCAATGGATACTTATCCGATGCTTTATAACGGTGGTTTAATCCGAAATTACCAACTGTTATGTCTTTCTTGCCATCCTTATCTACATCGGATACATCAACTGTATTCCACAAACCAAAACTTCCAGGAATTTCTTCTTTCAATAATCTTCCATTTCTATTATAAAGAATGGTTACTGGCATCCAGTGCCCTACAACAATGAGGTCTTCATTGCCATCATTGTCTACATCACTCCAGGTAGCATCATAGACCATTTCTTCTAGATCTAACACAATGGGTGTAAATCGCTCACCTTCATTTATAAGGATATAAGAAGGGTAACTTACACCATAGACACCTGTTGCTCCCATTACACCTACGAATAAATCAAGGTCGCCATCTCCATCGTAATCAGTGGGAGAAGCAACAGAGGTGTTGCGATACAATTCAGGTAACTGGATTGAAGCATTCTTGTAGTCGCCACCTTCATTTATAAACAACTGGTCTTTTAGAATCGGATTGTTCTCTTTTATTTTATTGCCACCTATACAGAGATACAAGTCATCATCCCCGTCACCATCAGCATCAAAAAGTACAGCGTCGTTCTCATCTACGAAATCTCTGGCTTTACCTTTACTCAGTGCAAGGGACCTGACTTCATGGGAAGAAAGAGAAATAAACTTTCCATCTTGGTTTCCTCCTCCAGTTATATAGAGATTATTTTTTCCTTCTGTCATTCTAGGCCCTAAAGTAGACATCAAGTATGGCGCTAAAAAGTCACTATTCTGGTCGTTGTAATCATCTTCTGTATGTAGAAAATCAACCGTCGAAAAAGCGCTTTCACTTATATCTATAGTCTCCTTTACACTTTTCTTCTTTCTACGAAATTGGGTGATTTTTAGTACACCACTTGTATCTCCTATCCAGGTTAGTATTTCATCAGGAGCTTCAATCACAATCGAATCTAATGCACCTTCTCCTAGTCCGATGTGTATCCATGATGAATTGCTAGATTGAAAACCACCCGTCGTAGTTGAGTATCTTACTTGCATATTATCTCCCTGGTATGTTCTTACTTCCACACCATCTGCCAGAGAATACAATGGCTCTATATCTATCAACAAGGAATTGCTTTTTACCATATTATTCCGAAGAATTTCGGCAGGAGCATTTATATTATTGACAACAATATCTAGGTCACCGTCTAAGTCAAGGTCTGCCGCTGCAGCACCTGTACTTACATCTGGCGCCCCTATAAAATGCTTCTTCATTTTATCTCCTTGATTTATTATAAGAACATCTTCTACCGCACCTAGAGGCATTGCTTCGATCAGAGATTGTATATCTGCATTCTGAGCATTCCCGAGATAGTTGATAAAGTCTAGATCGTTAGGCCTATGAGGAATACCATTCGTAATATATATATCTTGATTGCCATCATTATTAAAATCTGCAATCAGCGGACTCCAGCTCCAGTCTGTCTCAGCAATTTCCATGTAGCCTGCTTGATCAGAAAAAATAGGCGTTCCATTATTCTTACCTACTTGTATCTGCAGACTGTTTCTAGGTCCTTGTGGTTGATACCCATATGATCGCTTAAACTTATAAATCTCATACGACTCCCATCCACCTGAATTTTTATAAACCGTTTCATCTGCAGGTTGCATATCCAGAGACACAAGATCCATCATTCCATCATTGTTTAAATCTCCACTTGCTAGACCCATTGTGAAATTACTTGTATGGCCATAAGCTTCATCACTGATTTCACTGAAAGTACCGTCCCGATTATTTACATACAAGTAATCATTTTCATGGAAGTCATTTCCCACAGCAATATCCGTCCACCCATCAGCATTAAAATCTGACAAGCTCAGCCCTAATCCGAAACCTAAGGTTGAAGAAAGTATTCCTGCCTCTGAAGTTACATCTCTATACTTCCCATTGTCATTTCTTAATAAGCGATCTCCAGCAAGGGAGTCAACTGTACTTCTCAATCTCGAAGCATCGACGAACTGTTCTGGATTTTTAATGGAATGATTAAGTAGGTATACATCTAAATCTCCATCGCGATCATAGTCAAAAAAACCTGCATGCGTAGAAAAACCCGAGAAGTCTAATCCATATAATCTTGCTTCTTCAGAAAATGTTCCGTCTCCGCGATTGATGTACAATCGATTGTGGTCATTGTGTGTCTTATACTTCCCTAATCTACACACATATATATCCTTCCATCCATCCTTGTTCACATCTACAATCACAGCTCCTGTAGACCATCCTTCTGATTGATTGATTCCTACCGATACTGTAGCATCCCTAAATTTTAAGTTCCCTTCATTAATATAAAGGGCATCCCCGGATTCATTACCAGAAAGGAATATGTCTTCAAGGCCATCGTTGTCTAAGTCCCCTATTGCCACACCACCACCATTGTAATAATAGAGATAGGTAAGAATGTTAAACGAGTCCGTAGGGTTAAGAGCATTAGACCATGAAATGCCACTTTCTTCAGGAGACAAAACCGTAAAAAAGTCTACTGGTTTATCTTGAGTACAAGAAGAAAAAAATGCAATCACTAATCCTACTGCTAAGATTGCCACAAGAATAAAACCATCCGATCCGTTTTTCTTTCTTGTCAACGGTCTGCTATTTTCAAAAGTTCTATATGATCATTGTTCTTAGCAACAATAATAGCTCTTTCTCCTTGGATGGTTATCGGTTTTATATCCCTCGTTTCTCCCATAATCTTAAAGCCAGAATCCCCAGCTTTCATTGCAACAAAACCTTGCTCCTTATCGCCTAAAAGTGTATGACCATAACTGGCGTCGTATCTGCCTATCTCAGGTTTTACCTTATAGAGGTTGCCACCTAGAAGAATGTCCTTAAGTCCATCGTCGTTTATATCTTCTATCAGGATTCCATACACTGGACTATTCTGAACTTCCATAGGAAGAGGGATAGATGTAAATTCCGTTCCTTGATTCATAAATACGGAAGTTCTAAATTCTTTTGCATAAAGCGTAAGCATATTCTCCCTTTCTTCTTCAGAGAAAATATCTTCTACCGTCTGTAAAGCATAAGTTTCATAATCTGTATATTTTCTTCTGATATGAGGAAGTTGTTTAACCAAGTCATGTCTTAATGCAACTGGATAAGACTTGCCATCGTAATAAGTACAGATAATCTGATCTACGCTTCTATTCTTGTCAAAATCGTTGAGATGCATACATACGGGTTCATCCACTGAAGCCTTAAATCTAGAATTCAATCCATGGTTGCCAACCACAATATCTTGCTTGCCGTCTCCATTTAGATCATCCATTTCAACTTGATTCCACCACCCTTCTGTGTCCGTCATTCCATACTGATCTGTCTTATCAACTAGCACGTTATCTTCATTGATAAATATCTTGATCGGCATATATTCTCCTACCACAACGAGGTCTAATTTTTTATCTCCGTTGATGTCTCCCCATTCTGCATCGGTTATCATTCCCAGCTCTATTAATCCTGGAGCGGAAGCTGAAGTAACGTTTTGGAAGTTTCCCTTGCCATCATTTTTTAACAGCAGCCCGCTGCATGGCACCCCATATGCAAATGGTTTTAGTCTTTCTCCTATAAACAAGTCGTCGGCTCCATCTCCGTCGAAATCGCCTACTGCTACACTTGATGTGCTCTGATAGGCATTAGGCAAAAATGATTTTTGGTATTTAGAAAATTGTCCCTTGCCATTGTTGATATAAATTCTATCTCGAAGCGCGGAAGATTGGCCAGAAAATTCATTTCCACCACTGCATATATAGAGGTCTAGGTCACCATCATTTTCAATGTCGACGGCAGCAATATCCATGTCTTCCGATTGTGCATCACCCGCAAAAACAGGTTGCTGACTTGCGGACATAGAACCAGAAGAATTTTGAAAAAATAATTGTGTGACTTGGTCTTTGGCTCCACCTAAGACCAAGTCATCTTTTCCGTCACCATTAAAATCTGCAACACAGATAGATGGCCCTTCTGTAGATTTCATCGTATACAATAGTTTATCTCTATCGAAGTCTACATATACATTCTCTTTATGTACAATTCCTTCAATCCAGGAATCATCTCGGGTTGTAAGAAGTGTTTTATTAATATTAGAAGGAGTGGAAACAATACCACTGATTGAAGATTCTTGATTTAAAGAAATCCTAGAGTTAACTGTCACTTCATCGATTGTAGAACGATTATCATCTGGCCAGATAACTACTAGGGAATCAATTGTAGTAGCAGCAGACACTCCGAAGTGAATAAGATAGTCCATAGAAGATTGAAATCCCTTCATAGGGTTGAACTCTAGGTATTGTATACCTTCCGAAGTATGTAAATATACCTTGCTTCCTATTGCATATGGATTCTTTCCTT
>CALIQO010000536.1 GCA_938044055.1 uncultured Saprospiraceae bacterium | reverse complement strand
CCTATACAATCGGAACCTGTGTCTCCACCTCCGATTACCAGCACCTTTTTTCCTTTTACTTCTATTTTCTCAGCTTGTGTAATATCGTCTCCAGCTACTTTTCTGTTATTCTGCTCTAGGAAATCCATAGCTAGGTAGATTCCCTCTGCATCTCTGCGTGGAATATTAAGATCACGAGCGACGGTACTTCCTCCAGCCAGCATAATGGCATCATAGGATTTTTTTAAGTCTAGCACATCTACATTCATTCCTACGTAAGCTCCCGTTACGAATTTCACACCTGACCGTTGCATGATGTCTACCCTTCTGTCTACAACCTCTTTCTCTAACTTGAAATCGGGAATGCCGTATCTCAGCAATCCACCTATACGGTCGTTGCGCTCATATACCGTAACTTGATATCCTGCTTTATTCAGTTGGTCTGCGGCGGCAAGACCTGCAGGTCCAGACCCTATAATGGCTACCTTCTTAGCTGTTTCTTCTGGTGCATCAATCGGCTTAACCCAGCCATTGTCATAGGCTTTCTCTATAATCGTCTTTTCTATATATTCTATGGTTACCGGGTCACTGTTCAACCCCAAGACACACGATCCCTCACAAGGAGCAGGACAGATTCTACCAGTAAACTCAGGAAAATTATTGGTCTCAGTCAGAATATCATATGCCAGCTGATAATTGTCGTTATAGACAGCGTCGTTGAACTGGGGAATGATATTACCCAGTGGACAAGCAGAATGACAGAAGGGAACACCACAATCCATGCAACGAGAAGATTGATCTTTAGGTAGTGTCGGATCTTCTTCTACATAGATTTCTTTCCAGTCATTCAATCGCTCCTCTACTGATCTTTTATTAGGCAGTCCTCTGCCTACTTTCATGAATCCTTTAATGTCGCCCATATTCTATGTATTAAATGTATTCTGAATTTTCTTACTACCTAAGTTGATTTTATTTTTCTTCTCCATGGCCTTCTTGTATTCGTGCGGAATAACCTTAAGAAAGTTTCGAGAATCTTCTTCCCAGTTGGAAAGAATGGATAGTCCATTAAGACTACCCGTTGTATTAAAATGCTCTCTTATCATTTTTCTCACTTCATGCAGGTCATCAGATTCTAATTTCTCTAGAGCTACCATATCTTTATTGCAAGTTGCGAAAAAAGCATCCGTAGGACGGTAGATATAAGCAACACCGCCACTCATTCCTGCCGCAAAATTTCTTCCGACACCTCCCAGTATAACCACTCTTCCACCAGTCATGTACTCACAACCATTGTCACCGATTCCTTCTATGACTGTATAGGCACCGCTGTTTCGCACACAGAAACGATCACCCCCTTGACCCTTGATGTATACTTCTCCGGATGTTGCACCATAAAGAGCAACATTACCTATAATAATATTTTCTCCAGGATCGATGGTTGCATCCCTGTCTGGAACAACTATAAGCTTAGCGCCACTCAATCCCTTACCGATGTAATCATTCGCTTCGCCTTCAAGAATCATTGTCAGTCCCTTGGAGCCAAATGCGCCAAAACTCTGTCCCGCTGATCCCCTAAATCTAAATGACAAAGAATCATCTGGCATGCCCTTACTTCCATACTTTTTAGCGATGTGATGAGAGAGCATAGTTCCCACCGCGCGGTCTGTACTCTGCACAGGAAAAACACTGTTGATCTTAATATTGTCTTGGATAGCCAGGGCAGAATACTTGATCAATTTCTGATCGATTACAGCGTCTATGCCATGATCTTGATCTCTACACTTATACAGCGGGAGTTGTTCTTCGTTCTTTTCTTTAAACAAAATCTTATCGAAATCAACCTTCTTCCACTTCCAGTGATCTATTCCATCTCTCAACTTAAGTAGATCTGTACGTCCTACCATTTCATTGATTGTCCGGATTCCAAGCTTAGCCATGATCTCTCTCATTTCCTGGGCTAGAAAATGAAAGTAATTAACAACGTTCTCTACCTTCCCATCGAACTTCTTTCTCAGTTCTGGGTCTTGGGTTGCGATTCCTACTGGGCAAGTATTCAAGTGGCATTTTCTCATAAGAATACATCCTTCTACTACCAGAGCAGCAGTAGCAATCCCCCACTCTTCTGCACCTAGCAAGGTAGCGAATGCCAGGTCTCTTCCCGTTCGCATCTGTCCATCTGTCTGTACCGTAACCCGATCTCTCAACTTATTTCTTACTAGGGTCTGGTGTGTTTCCGATAATCCCAACTCCCATGGCAATCCTGCATGTCGGATAGAACTTAATGGTGAGGCACCGGTTCCTCCGTCTGCACCAGAGATCAGTATGTGATCTGCATGAGCCTTAGCGACTCCTGAAGCAATGATCCCTACTCCAGCCTTGGATACCAATTTTACACTTATCCGCGCAGATGGGTTGGCGTTCTTTAAATCGAAAATCAATTGTGCTAGATCCTCTATTGAATATATATCGTGGTGCGGCGGTGGCGAAATAAGGCCCACACCTGGCGTACTGTTTCTCACCTTAGCAATCCAGTCATCCACTTTATGGCCTGGCAATTGTCCTCCTTCTCCAGGCTTAGCACCTTGGGCCATCTTTATCTGAATCTCATTGGCATGAAGCAGGTAGTTAATTGTTACACCGAATCTTCCTGACGCTACCTGCTTTATAGCAGATTCTAAATTGTCTCCGTTTTCATCTGGCGAATACCTGATCTCATCTTCGCCTCCTTCTCCTGAATTGGACTTACCACCGATGCGGTTCATCGCCTTGGCCAGCGTTGTATGCGCCTCATAACTTATCGAGCCGAATGACATGGCACCCGTCGCGAATCGCTTAAGTATGTTTTCAATAGGTTCCACTTCTGAGATATCTATGGATCCAGTAGGATTCTCATCAAAATCAAAGAAGCTTCTCAACGTACATGCTTTTTCACTCTGACCATTGAGCTTTTCTGTGAATTTCTTAAAGAGCGTATAATCCTTACGGGCCGTAGAGAATTGTAAAAGATGGATGGTTTCTGGATTGAACAGATGGTACTCTCCGTATTGTTTCCATTGGTAATTTCCGAGGTCAGGTAGTGCGGATAGACTTTCGTCAAATGCTGCGCTGTGCTTTACCAATTGCTCCCTTGCTAGGTCATCGAAGTTCATTCCCCCTATCCGGCTTACCGTATTGTGAAAACAAAGATCTATCACTTCCTTATCAATGCCCAAAGCCTCAAAAGTCTGCGCCCCTTTATAACTGGATATCGTAGAAATTCCCAGTTTAGAAATGATTTTATACAATCCCTTTTCAACAGCTTTCTTATAGTAATAAGCAGGTTTTTTAGATGCGTCATTGATGAAATCAGTAACAATCTCGTAAGCTAGATATGGAAAAGTTGCATCAGCCCCGAATGACAACAAGGTAGCATGATGATGTGTCTCTAAGATATCACCACCAGCAACAACAATAGAAACATCTTTTCTTAAACCTAAGTTGATAAGATAATGATGCACCGCTCCGCATGACAACATACTCGGGATAGCGGCCTCATCGGATGTTATATCCTTATTCGTAAGTATGAGGATTTTAGAACCTGCCTGTACTGCAGAACCTGCTTGAACCTGTATCTCTTTAAGCTTATCGTGTAGGATTCCTTCTGCGTCAGTAGCCTGAAATGTACACGCTATGGTAGTACTTTTTAAAACGGTATCATCTCCTACTGTGATCTTAGCGAATTCTTCCTGCGATAGAACTGGACTGTCTAACCTTAATTGCAATACATCGCTGTCTAAACTGTTGTGTATCTGCGTGCTTTCTCCGAGAAAGGTATGCAATGACATGAATACATTCTCTCTCAGCGGATCTATCGGTGGATTCGTA
>CALIQO010000535.1 GCA_938044055.1 uncultured Saprospiraceae bacterium | reverse complement strand
CCTGATGATGACGGCCACTTAGTCATAATGTTTGATCAGTTTGACGTAAAGTACAACTTAGCTACGAGTAAGATTGAAAGCTTTAAAAATAGGATCTATTATGATGATCAACAAAGGAGATCACTTACTGAAGTGAGGTTTCCTATGCATCTTGACGGGCAAGTAGTCGTCATCTCTTCAACTGGAAAGGAAATCAGCCAGACAACTTTTAAATACAAGGATAAGATTTTTAATACCAATGGTATGGTGGTTCGAAGTGCCGCTCTTCTTGGTGATAGGACCCTTATCCTTGATGAGCTGTCCTCTCAGTTTTTACTGTATGATAAAGGTGAGCTTCAGCTCAAATTTGAAATTGAGAATCTGGACCCACTTTTAATATATGATCACCACACAGACTACAATGGAGATTATTTTTTGGCGACAAATTTTGGACTGCTTGTGGTTAGATTTTCGAATTCGATATTCGAAATCATCGATATGGTGAAGGACGTTAGAGGTAATTATCACTCCAATATTCGGAAGATAGAACAAACTGAAAAAGGTCATTTATTATATACCCAAGGTAATGTGCTTAAACTCAGCCATAATGGGGAGGTAGTCTCAACGTTGAATGTGGGTAAACCGATTATGGATTATGAAAGTCTAGGAGGTGATAAGTATTTTGCACTTTCTGGTGCAGGTTCTAAAGTAATCACAGTTGCTGACGGTAAAGTTAAAGTTGAAGCAAAGTTAGACGTTTCTGGTTTCGTCTGTCACGCACAAGAGAATAGTATCCTAATAGGTGGGAAAGGCCTTATCGAGTATGATATAAAAACAGATTCTGTAATTCGTGAAATAGGGTCTGCTGATGATTTGGTAGGATCCATTTGCTCTAAGCGCAATGGCAATATATATGTAGGCTCCCAAAATGGCTTAAAGGAGTATAACCAAAATTTTGAGGTGGTCAGGAGATTATCCAATCAGGCTGTGGCTGAACTTGATCAAGCCAATATCAATGACATTTACGTTGACCCTAATCACTTCATATGGCTTGCAACTCAGGGAAATGGTGTGGTTGTATTAGATTCCCTTTTCAATGTAACGAAGGTAATTGGGAAGGCAGAAGGATTACCCAATGAGGTAGTTTACAGTATAAATTTTGACGGAGAATACTATTGGTTTCCTACCGACTATGGTTTAGCAAGATACGACAGTAACTTAGGTTTTGTAATAAACTATTTTGAAGAAGACGGCATAAGTAATAACGAATTTAATAGGTATTCGAACTTGATTACGGATAAAGGAGATATATACTTAGGAACCCTGAATGGTCTAGTAAAAGTCAACAGAAAACAGCCAAAACGGCACACAGGTGAACTTAAATTATTTATTTCTGATGCACAGTTGATGAATAGTGGCGATCTAGAATCAATATCCATAAAACAAACCATTGCTATGGATAAAAGCATAATCGTCCAGGAGCAAAATGGTTATGCCAAAGTCAGTTTCGGATTCAGTGACTTTATGTCGCCACGGGATCATACATACGCTTATCGATTATCTCAAGGACAAAGTTGGATACCATTAGGCAACAAGAATTCAGTGGAGTTAATCAACCTCACAGCAGGCACATACAATTTAGAAATAGTAGGCAAGTCGAGAGAAGGAAAAGTAGCTCAAACGCTTAACCCTATTAAGATTACATCAATTGCACCATTTTATAAAAGATGGTGGTTTTTTTTATTAATGTCAATCTTGTCATTACTGCTTATATATCTGTTATACCGATGGAGACTACGACAACTTTCTCATGTACAGAAAGTAAAGCAAAACATATCTAAAGACTTACATGACGAGGTGGGCAGTATGCTTACTGAGATTACTATACTTACTGATGTGGCACGAACTGTCGATGATCGAGTAGATCAGGAACAGTTCCTAGAGCAGATCTCTCAGAAGGGGAGAAGTGCAATATCTGCGATGAGTGATGTCATATGGACTGTGGATAGTAGATCAAGTACACTTGGAGACTTAGTGACTAAAATTAATCAAGTGATGTCTAATCTCTTGACCCCGGTGAATATTTCATTTACTACTACACACAATGGCTTAGATCTGAATAAGGAACTTACGCTAATATTCAAGAAGAATCTTTATCTGATAGTTAAAGAGGCGATTCACAATATAGTGAAACACGGTAATGCATGTAAGGTGATCGTTGTCTTGGATAGCATTGATCAAGGCATGAAACTGACAATCAAAAACGATAAAAATCAAAGTGCTGATTATCTAGAATCTCCCACAAGCAACGGCATGGGCATAAGATCTATGCATGAGAGAGCTAGCACCCTAGGAGGCACACTTACCATATCAGAATCTGAAAAAGACTTCAATGTAGAGCTAGTCATAAGTAAGTGGTAGATGCTACATATCAAGAGATATAGTATGAGTAGATGTGGCTAAAGGTTTTCAATTGAGAACATTACAATTTCAGGTTATAACTTGAGAATCAATACATCGTATAGATAATATCAATTTGTTTGCCATAGCCTTTATAGACTGCATGCATCAGGATACACCCGACTGATGCCAAATATAGCATCACTACACTAAGTACCCAGGCCTAAAAGATTGCTTACACAATCAATATACACTCTATGCTCATGCACCTAAAAGCATGAAAGCAGAAGGTTTTTCTTATTCCAATTAAACATCGTACCCATCCCCTAAATTGGTGATTGTGGCCAGCTGTATTAGTCGATATCTTTGCCGTTAAGTTTTTCGCAAAGATTTAGTCTCTTGGAGACTTGATAAATAAAAGTAGGCATATGTTTGATTCGCACTTAATTCAAAGAATTCTGGTTCTTATACTCTTCTTTAGCTCTTTGGCAGTTTCTGCACAAGAAGTCAGTCTGATACAGAAAATGACAAGAGCTG
>CALIQO010000534.1 GCA_938044055.1 uncultured Saprospiraceae bacterium | reverse complement strand
CCATGTTCTGGAGCCAATACCTTCACAACTTCTACCTCTAACTTAAGTAAGGTATCTACCAGATGGCTTCCTCTTGTCATAGAAGTCTGGTTGACTACACAAGCCACTTTTTTATTCTGTAGCATAGGGACATACATCGCTAAGCGATCCGCACCTACAACCACACCCGTGTTTTCCTCCCGTATTACTTCTGTACTGGCAACCGTCGTCTTTCGATCATTGCTTGATTGAAAAGGCTGGCAACCATATCCTATAATTACCAAGAATAAAAAAGCGGAAATATGTATAATCTTCATCTTGTATGAACTTATTAAAAACAAATATCTTATTCTAAATTAACTTATAGTTACCTACCCTATACATTAACGGATCATTTAATGTTTCAACGATTGATCGAATCAAAATATTGGGTTTATAATATTACGATAATTTATAATATATTGCAAAGCTATATTCTACTGAGAACACCATGCCTAAAAAGAAGCTCTACGCTATAGTCGATCTAGAAACAACTGGAGGTCTTGCCAAGCGAGACAAGATCACAGAAATAGGCATTGTGATTTCTGATGGCAAGGAAATTCTTGACACCTTTCAATCCCTGATATATCCTGAGAGGTCGATCCCTACCGAGATCACCCGGATCACCGGAATTACCGATAGCATGGTGAAAGAAGCACCTAAGTTCTATGAGGTGGCTAAAGAGGTTGTCCAACTTACAGAAGGTAAGATCTTCGTAGCACACAACGTGAGATTCGATTACAGTTTCTTGAAAGAAGAATTCGGAAAACTGGGATTCACCTATACCAGGAGACAACTAGATACTGTCCGATTAGCTAGAACCCACTTCCCTGGATTGAGGTCATACAGCCTGGGCAACTTAATTAAAGAATTCGACATAAAAGTCAATGCGCGCCATAGAGCCCTAGATGATGCTGTAGCAACTACAGAATTGCTTCATAAAATTCTGGACTCGCAGCATGGTGAGATATCTGTTAATGCCATTGTCAATGCTGGAATCAGAGAATCGAAATTACCAGTAGGAATCACCCTAGACATATTGCATGCCCTACCAGAAAAAGCAGGAGTCTACTACTTCTACAACGAGTATAAGAAAGTGATCTATGTCGGTAAGAGTATCAATATCAAGTCGCGTGTCATGCAGCACTTCTCTAAGATGACACCGAAGGCTGAGCGCATGGCCAAAATGGTTAATAGTATAAGTTACGAAGAAACAGGATCAGAATTGATAGCCTTGCTTCTAGAATCCAGAGAAATAAAGTACCTATCTCCAGAGATTAATAAAGCACAGCGGACGAAACACTACCCTTACTTCATCCATTGCTATTACGATGGTCAAGGCTACCTCTGCTTCCAGTGGGTTAAGTCAAGTATCAAGCGTAGAAAAAACAAAGTTATCCTAGGAGAGTACGGTTCTAAACTATCGGCACAATCACAACTCAACAAGTTGACTTCTGAATTACAGCTCTGCTTAAGTAAGATGAATATATACGACCGCGAAGGACCTTGCTATCACTACAGCATGCTTAAGTGTCTGGGCGCCTGCTGCGGAAAAGAAGACGCTGAAACATATAATGAAAGAGCCGCTCTCGGTAGAGACATGCTGAAACAGACTTTTTCAGACGACTTCATTATCAAGTTGCCTGGTAGAACAGATGAAGAAATCGGTGTCGTCCTAGTCGAGGAAGGCAATTACAAAGGGTATGGATTCATAGATACCTCAGATTACAATTATGGAATCGAAGAAATCAAGGAAGCCATAAACTATGAACCAGAAAACCCTGAAGTGAATCGCATAGTAGCCACACATTTGCATGGAAATGCCAAACTAGAAGTTATAAAAATCTGACTACTTAAATTCTGAAGTCTGATCAGAAACCACAACCCACTTATCTTCTTTCATCATCCAGATCAACGTAAAGTAGCCACTGCTAAGCAAGGAGTCTTGATAGTTGAGTGCATATCCGCCAAGCACATAAGCCGACGTATCTGATAAGGGCTGGATAAGGTCTTGCGTGAAAGACAATGTGCCCATTTTTTCTGGTGTATCGTATGCCCGCTTATAACCATCGAGCGTGTTCTGCCACCCTTTCTGCACGCCCCTTCCTCCGATAAATGTAAGGTCCTTACTCTTCCAGTAACCTTCCATAAAGGCATCAATATTGCCTTCATTCCAACTTGTTATCTGGTCATCCATCGCCTGTTTTATGGCCGTAGAAATATCCGCTGAATCAGTAGAAGCAGTATCGACAGAACCACAACCTAGAACCATCCCTAAAGAAAGAAGTATAATTAAGCGAGACATAGTAAGAGCTATTGTTACCTATGCAAGATAAGTTAAACAATAAATTCTTCCATCTTCTTTTTAAGATTAAGAGCTGCAGCTCTAGCTGCTTCTGCAAAATCAGGTCCATCACTGGCATATAATATTCCTCTACTGGAATTAACCAGTAAGCCCACTTGATCGTTCATTCCAGACCTTACCACATCTTCTACCGTGCCACCTTGTGCACCGACACCTGGAACAAGAAAAAAATAATCTTGAGCAAGAGACCGCACCTGGGCAAGCTTTTCAGGATGGGTAGCACCGATGACATACATCAGGTTATCCGGACTACCCCACTTCTGAGATCTAGTGATTACTTCTTCATATAAATTTCTTCCTTCTGATTTCAGCATCTGAAAATCGGCGGACCCTTTGTTAGATGTTAAACCTAGAAGGATCACCCACTTGTCATCGAATTCCAGAAAAGGAGCAACACTGTCGACACCCATATATGGTGCTACAGTTACAGAATCGAAATTCATATTCTTAAAGAAGGCTTGGGCATACATCCTCGAGGTATTCCCTATATCTCCCCGCTTGGCATCGGCAATGGTAAATACATTATCTGGAATACACTTCATGGTTTCTTCCAGGGTCTTCCACCCTTCTGCTCCTCGGGACTCATAGAAAGCAACATTAGGCTTATAAGCAATACACAAGTCATGGGTCGCCGCAACAATTTCTTGGTTAAACTTAAGAACGGGATCTTTCTCGCCTGATAGACATGCAGGCATACGTTGTAGATCTGAATCTAAACCAACGCACAAAAATGATTTTTTATCCTTAATCTGGGAAACTAAAGAATCTCTGGTCATACAATGGGTATTAACTAAGAAGCAATCTCATAACCATTAACTGCCTTGACTCCCGTAATTTCTGGAAGCTTAGATTTAATGGCTTGCTCTACTCCTGCTTTCATGGTCATTGCAGACATAGAACAAAATTCGCAATTGCCTAGCCACTTGACTACAACTTGTAACTCCTCCGTGATATCTACTACCTCGATGTTGCCACCATCCACAGCTAAGTGGGGTCTGATGTCATCCAGTGCTAGATTCACTTTTTCTATCCAGTCTTTTTTTTCTTGTGTCGACATATATTTACAAATGTACAATTATCCGAAAACCTTATGACTATATATCCATAAAATTATAATATAGAAATATCTTAAGAACGATTGATAAGATCGTTCCTTATAATCATTACATATATCCTATTGCTTAAGTTCCACTATCTGAGTTGGATTCAAGGTCTGATTCCTGACATTAACCTGTTGTATGGTATTTTTTGCAATTTTAGAAAAGACATCTTTTACTGGATGATTCTCTCTCAGTGTGATCGGAATTCCAGTATCGCCCCCTTCTCTTACACCCATAACCAATGGGATCTGACCGAGCAACATGGTGTTGGCTTTTTTAGCCAGTTGTTTTCCTCCACCTTTTCCGAATATCTCATACTTATGATCCGGAAGTTCTTCAGGCGTAAACCAAGACATATTTTCTACGACTCCTAGAATAGGTACATTAACATTAGGTAGCAGGAACATATTCATGGCTTTTACTGCGTCGATAATCGCCACTTCTTGCGGAGTAGTAACCATGATGGCTCCAGTAACCGGTACCGACTGTACCAGTGTAAGTTGGATATCGCCTGTCCCTGGAGGTAAATCCACAATGAGATAGTCGAGTTCTGGCCACATGCAATCATTGATAAACTGCTTGATGATTCCCCCGAGACGAGGCCCTCTGAGCACAACGGCTTGTTCTGGTTCAACTACGAATCCTATAGACATAACATATATTCCAGCACTCTGAAGCGGAACAATCTTATGCTTATTATAGACCATCTCTACCTTAGGGCGCTGACCTTGTAGGCTCAACATCGTAGGAATTGATGGACCATATAGATCGGCATCAATCAGACCTACGCGCGCTCCTTGTTGTTTTAAGGCTATGGCTAAGTTGACAGAAACTGTCGATTTTCCTACGCCTCCTTTTCCAGAAGCAACAGCTATAATATTTCCTACTTGAGGCAAGACACCTTGGTTCTTTTCATTGGCTGTGGTGGTTGATTCTAGGTGGATATGAACTTGAGCTTCAGGGTAAACTTTATTGATGGCTTCGATACAAGCGAAATTCATGGCACTCTTCGCCCCCAGATCGGCAGACTTAAGCTTGATGGTAAAGTGAACATCATTACCCGTTAATTTCAATCCTTCTACCATCCGATTCGAGACGATATCCAAGCCCGTATTGGGATCTTTTACAGACCGTAAGGCTTCTACTATTTTATTGTTATCCAGCATATGTTCTATTGTAATAATTTCGCTTCCGCAAATGTATAACAATTTATACGAGCACAGGTTTCTATATAAGCTGCATAATTATTCAAGAAAGGGCTAAATCGTACTTTTTCTATTACCTTTGTTCGAAATGGATAACGGAATCAAAATAGGTGTAATCGGTGCGGGAAGTTTCGGGATTACCGTATCTAGTCTTCTCGCTGAGAATGACGACGTGCTGGTTTATAGTAGAAATAAGGAACGCAATGAGAGAATCAATGCAGACCGAACCAGTCACGGCATAACCCTAAATGACAGAATCACCCTTACTGATGATATAGAAAAAGTTGCTCAATGTGAGCTACTTTTCCCTGTGGTACCCTCTACTGTATTTCGAGAGGTAATTAAAAATTTCTCACCCTATCTGAAGCCTGCTCACATTATGATCCATGCGACGAAGGGATTAGATGTAAAAGGGATCTCTGAAAGCGAATTGCTAAACACTCACTTTAACAAGAGTCAGGTGCATACCATGAGTGAAATCATCAGAGATGAAACTTCCATCGTCAGAGTAGGATGTCTTTCTGGACCCAACCTTGCTAAAGAAATACTAAGCGGACAACCTGCTGCTGCAGTTATTGCATCAGAATTCGACGAAGTTATACAACTGGGAATTAAGACACTTTCTAGCCATCGGTTTTTCGTCTTCGAATCCCACGAACTGATAGGTGCTGAACTTGCAGGTGCCTATAAAAACATTATCGCTCTTGCCTCAGGAATGCTAGGTGGTAAAGGACTCGGTAAGAATATGCAATCCATCTTGATTACACGAGGGCTTCATGAAATGATCCATTTCGGAATGGCGATGGGAACTGGAACCCAGGCATATCTAGGAACAGCCGGCATAGGAGATCTTATAGCTACTGCCTCCAGTGAGAACAGTCGTAATTATACATTCGGAAAACGGTTGTCTAAGGGAGAAACCATTTCTGAAATACTAAAGACATCTGATGAAATTGTAGAAGGTGTACGCACCCTCAAGATTATACGCCAGTTAGCTGCTAATGAGAAAATCATTCTTCCCATCACAGAAATGATATACAAGGTAGTATTCGAAGATCTGACGATAGAAAAGGCCATCAATTTCTTGATGCGGTATTCTACAGCCGACGATGTTGATTTCTTATAGCTTATTCTTCAGACCCGAATACCTTCTTCAACAGATCAGATGATTGCTGATCCAGGTCGGTTCTCACACCTTCTTCTTTCTCTTGTATTAAGCCAAACATCCCTACCAGTGCCATATTATTAACATGGTCATCAAGGTCTGGATTAACCTTCCCTCCGAATAGTTGCACTTTATTGTAGGCATTGACACCCTTACTCCACAGGTCTCTGATGTTGACTTCGTCGAGCGTAGCTTGAATAATCGGCAGAAAAGCATCATATAGCTTGGACTGACTTTTATCCTCTAGGTAACGGGTTCCTGCATCATTGTCCCCTCGGACTATATTGATGGCATCTTCAAATGTCATCTGCTTTATGGCATCGATGAAAATCGGGGAAGCTTTCTTAGCCGCTAGTTCTGCAGCTTGATTCATTTTTAAAATAACTTCTTTTTCCCATCCTTTAAAGCCAGGTACTATCTGTAACTTTTCAGAAACTTTCTGTGCTTCCTCTGGCATCAATATCTTATAAGGACTTTCTAGGTAACCCTTGTCTACCGACAATTGAGTAACCGCCTCATCTACGCCGAGTTGTAGGGCTTCTTTTAATCCATTACTGGCGTCTAGTTGAGAAAGACCTTCTTCTCCACTTACCACCTTCTTAGCCTTATCTAGTAGCTTACCGAATTGTCCATAGCTTGTGCTGCTAAACAATATCGCCATTGCTATAAAGAGTAATCTGAATTTCATAGTTACATTTTTTAATACACTTATATTAAGTCGCAAATGACACCTAAAAGTTTAATCATTCTGTCCTTTAACAAAGATTTATACCCTCTCTGGCAGTGAGATTTTTCCATCAAAAACATAGGTTGCAGCTCCAGTCAGCCATATTTCTCTAAATCCACTTCCTTCATTCTGCATAGAAACTTCTAAACTTCCTCCTTCCGTCTCAATAGTTATGGTATGATTTCCAGATAAATTCCTTTTCTGATACACAGCTACTGCACAGGCAGTTACACCTGTCCCACAGCTCAATGTTTCATCTTCAACTCCTCGTTCATACGTTCTGACGTTGACGGCATCCTCATTGATTTCTAA
>CALIQO010000533.1 GCA_938044055.1 uncultured Saprospiraceae bacterium | reverse complement strand
ACACACCAGAAACATCCACTGGCAAAAACCGATTTTTCTAATCCATCTAGTTGCTTTACTTTGCCTGCTTTTTCAACAACCTCTGATTTAACTTGAGTCTTTGTACTACAAGCAGCAATACACAAGATTGCCATGAACATTATTAGATACTTCATTATCTGTTTTATTTTTCGTAACGTAAATGTATGCATTGTAAATATAGAAAGGCTATAAGTTGTTGTAAAGATGTCTGCCTAAAAACAAAAAAGAGGGTTACCTCAATTAGATAACCCTCGTATAGAAACGGTTCTGGATAGTGAAAATCTTAAGTTAAACAGGGTTCATTCATGTTAATTTTGGGGTAGAACCTAAAAATAAGTTTCATTAAATATCTCATTATATAACACAAATAAATAGGAACTAATTGTAATATGAATTATCTGAAATGGACTATTTTTTAAAATGGATATTTACCCTGATTGATTCAAGGGTTTACCCTGAATCAATTTTATAAAGAAGAAAGGAGAAGCATTAAATTTTCAAAGCTTCTCCTTTCTTCTAGTGAAATTGTACTTTAATCCTAGTCAGGGATATGGCCTTTATACGAGTCGTTTTATAGCATCGCCCTAAGCCGACCCATCTTATCCATAAGATTCTCGGATTGTTTGTAATCCAGTGTCTGCTGACCATCGCTAAATGCCTTTTCAGGACATTCATGGACCTCCATTATGACTGCATCAGCACCTACTACAACAGAAGCCATGGCAATCTTATCTACGTATTTTCTGATTCCTATACCGTGAGAGGGATCTGCAATTACCGGAAGATGAGAGCGCTCTTTCAGAATGGCAATGGCATTGATGTCCATGGTATTCCGATATGCTTTCTCAAATGTTCTTATCCCTCGCTCACACAGCATGATTTTCTCATTTCCATTAGAAAAAATGTATTCCGCTGATTGGAGCAATTCATCGACGGTTCCAGATATTCCTCTCTTAAGCATAACTGGTTTATCTACCTTACCGAGTTCGTCAAGAAGATTGAAGTTCTGACTGTTTCTAGCACCGACTTGAAAAATATCTATGTAATCATGCATGGGTTCAATCTGAGAAACTTGCATGACTTCAGTGATGATTTTAATATCATTTTCTTTAGCAATCTGATGCCACAACTTGAGGCCTTCCATTCCTAATCCTCGGAAGCTGTAGGGAGAACTTCTAGGTTTGTATACTCCTCCGCGCATGATTTTTATGCCCAGAGATTTTAAGTGTTTTATAGTAGATCGTATCTGTTCTTCACCTTCTATAGAGCAAGGACCTGCCATAACCTGGAAATCTCCATTTCCTATTTTAATACCATCCCCTATATCGATGGCCGACTTGCCGACCTTCCATTTAGATGATACCAGCTTGTATGGATCTGAAACGCGGTGTATATCCTTCACACCTGGAAGGTTCCCGATTGTTCTCATATCGATATCGTTTTTTCCGATACACACGAGGTACTTCCCTTGCTGCGTATTGATCTCATTGACGGTAAAGGATTGTCCGACCACAGCATCTACAATAAACTGCTGATCTGCTTGATTCATTTCGGATTGTAATTGGATTATCATCTTATCTTTTTTATAAAGTTATGTACTAGGGTAGGGATGTCGCCTTCTTCATTTAATGCTCTTATGAATGCACTACCTATTATGGCTCCATCTGCATAAGTGCAAGCGAGATCATAGGTGCTTTTGTCATGGATTCCGAATCCAATCAAGGAAGGATGGTCTCCTAGAATGTTTCTAATTTTTTCGAAATATGAAATCTGTTGAGGAGAAATTTCTCCACTTTTTCCCGTTATGCTAGATTGACTTACCACATATACGAATGCACTACTTAAGTCAGCAGCTTTCTTTATTCTTTTTTCACTCGTCATAGGAGAGACAAGAAAACTGATTGATAAGTTGTACTTCTGAAATAGAGTATAGTATTCTTCTTCATATACGTACATGGGCATATCTGGAATTATGAATCCATCTACACCAGAATCAGCAGCTGAACTCAGAAATTTCTCAGGACCGTATTGCAGCATCTGATTGAAGTAGCCCATCAGAATAATAGGTGTATCAGTGGTTACTCTGGCCTGCTTGACCTGGCTAAATAAAGTCTCTAGAGTCATCCCATTTTTAAGAGATTGTTCTCCACTTTTCTGAATCGTCGGTCCATCGGCAAGTGGATCAGAATAAGGTATTCCCAGTTCTATAAGATCTACACCTTCTCTTGCAAGACTTTCTATAACTTGTACAGTATCATCTAGCTTGGGATAACCTGCAGTGAAGTACACATTGAGTATACGCCCTTTGTTTTTCTGTATGGATTCCTTTATTCTATTTTCAATTGTTGTACCATCCATAGTTATCCATTTTCTTTCTTTTCTAAATAATTGACAAAGGTGTCTAGATCCTTGTCACCGCGACCAGATAGACACATTACAACGGTATCTTCTTCTCTTAAATTCATCTGTGATAGCACAGAGAGTGCATGGGCAGACTCTAGTGCAGGAATGATTCCTTCCATCTTAGATATCTCAAGTACAGAATGCATGGCTTCATCATCGGTGGCGGCATATACGGTAGCACGACCACTCTTAATAAGGTGGGCATGCAGCGGGCCTATCCCCGGATAATCCAATCCCGCCGATAGAGAGTAGGGTTCTACAATCTGACCATCCTCTGTCTGCATAAGTAAGGTCTTGCAACCATGAATGATTCCTTCTGAACCTAGGATGCTCGTCGCCGCTGAGTGTCCACTATCTATTCCTTTTCCTGCAGCTTCTGCTAATACTAGCTTGACGGATTCATCTTCTAAAAAATGATAAAATGCGCCAGCTGCGTTGCTTCCACCACCGACACATGCAACAACATAATCCGGAAGTTCACTCCCTGTCTTTTCTTTTAATTGTGACTTGATTTCTTCACTTATAATAGATTGAAACCGAGTAACCATGTCAGGGTAGGGATGAGGTCCTATGGCCGATCCTATAATATAATGGGTGTCTTCTGCATGATTGATCCAGTCTCTGATGGCTTCATTGGTCGCATCTTTCAATGTTTTAGAACCACTGGTTGCTGGTCGTACTTGTGCTCCTAGCATTTTCATTCTTGCTACGTTAGGTGCTTGCCTTTCAATATCTATTTCTCCCATGTATACGATGCATTCTATACCCATCAGTGCACAGACTGTAGCCGTAGCAACTCCATGCTGTCCTGCACCTGTTTCTGCTATTATTCTTTTCTTTCCGATCCGCTGTGCAAGCAGAATCTGACCGATGGTATTGTTTATTTTGTGAGCTCCGGTATGGTTAAGGTCTTCTCGTTTAAGATAAATAGTAGCACCGTATTTTTTACTTAAATTTTTAGCATGGTACAGCGGAGATGGCCTTCCCACATAATCTTTCAGGAGGCTGTTAAATTCTTCTTGAAATGATGTACTGTGAGAAATCTCTAAGTAGCACTTTCTGAGGTGTTCCACATTGGCATATAACATCTCAGGGATAAATGCTCCCCCGAAATTTCCATAGTATCCTCGTTGGTCAGGATGGTAACTTACCTTTGATTCAATCATGATTCAACGCTTTTGTTTTTTATCGCTTCCGCAAATGTTTTTATCTTATCTACATCTTTCAGCCCTGGAGTAATTTCGAATCGACTATTGATGTCAACTCCATTAAAATCAACATGTTTTATTGTCTGAATTTTCTCGACATCTTTCGGACCAATGCCTCCGGCCATTAAGAAAGGTGTTGAACTTTTTGCTCCTTCTAAAAATGACCAATCCCATTTATGTCCACTCCCGCCATACGATTGTACCTTAGTGTCGAATAAGAAAAAGTCTATGTGCTGGTAGTTAGAAATGACAGCTAAATCTTCTTTTTCTTTAATAGGTAGTGCCTTTATGACAGAAACCCTCTCCTGAATTGCTGCACAGAAATCATCCGTTTCATCTCCATGTAGCTGTGCATAATCAAGATCGAAATCTCTTGCCTTGGCCATAATCTCATTATAGCTCGCATTGACGAATACACCTACCTTCTTTATACGGGCAGGAACTAAACCACTCAACGAAACATCTTCTGTAAATCTAGAAGAAGGAGGATAGAAGTTAAATCCGACCATGTCTATATTAAGCTCACAGATTGCTCTTAAGTTTTCTTTCTCTTTTATGCCGCATACCTTAATAATCATGATTGCAATTCATTGATTTCCTTGATGAATTCTAAGCATGCTAATCCTGGATGCGGTTGCGACATAAACCTTTCTCCGATCAGAAAACCATCGTATCCTGCACTCTTGAGAGAGACAATGTCCTCAGGCGTTTTAATTCCGCTCTCTGATATTTTAACTTTATCAGCGGGCAACTGAGAGATGAGATCTAGAGAGAATTGAATGTCCGTTTTAAAAACGGTAAGGTCTCTATTGTTGACCCCTATAACATCAATATTATCTGTGATCTTTTCCAATTGTTGTTCTGAATGAAGTTCTAGTAAAACCTCCATGCCTAGGCTCTTGGCGAATAGAGATAGACGATAAACTTCCTCTGTAGACAAGATTTCTGAAATCAATAAAATTGCATCAGCACCGCAAGATCTAGCCTCAATTATCTGGTACTCATCAATGATGAAATCTTTTCTCAGAATAGGGCAAAAATTAAACTTACGTGCTTCTGTCAAATCTGCTGACTTCCCTCCAAAAAAGGTTTGGTCGGTAAGAATAGATAGTGCCGATGCACCCGACTGCATATACCCAATAGAAGTTTTTTCAACACTGACATCATTATTGATTATCCCTGCAGATGGAGATTTTCTTTTGAACTCTGCAATCACGCCAAATCGATCTTCTCTCTTCAAGTATTTACTCAGAGACACTACGGGGGTATTGAAGTATATGCTTTGCGTCAACAACTCCAAGGGATAAAGTTGCTTTCGCTTTTC
>CALIQO010000532.1 GCA_938044055.1 uncultured Saprospiraceae bacterium | reverse complement strand
CTGCAGTATATGGACCAGGAGAACTAGATCTTCTAACCGTATATAAGATGATTAATAGTCGATTAGAATTGTATATCGGTAAGGAGAAACAAGAATTAACCTTCGTGTATGTCAAGGATCTTGCTTCGGTAATTATGGATGTTTTATCAGAAGGAAAGATACATGCAGCTTACTTTGTAACGGATGATAAAGCGTATTCATCTGAACAATTTAATGCCATTGTGAAATCTGAAATTAAGAAATCTACCTTGAAACTGCGATTACCGCTAAGTCTCATCAAGATTATAGCTTTAATTTCAGAAAAAATATCATCTTTGTCGGGCCGTTATCCAGCGCTTAATTTAGATAAGGTCAATGAGCTTAAGTGCAAGAGTTGGAAATGTTCTATAAGTGAACTTAAGAGAGACACAGGTTACACCCCTCGGTACGATCTTAAAGCTGGAATGGCTGAAACCATAAAGTGGTATAAAGAAAGAAACATATTGTAACATATTAAGCTGGAATGATGCTTGCACAGATATTATTCCAATGGATAAACGATTAGAACATGTCGAATAAAAAAGTAAGGGTTAAGAAGCCCACAGGAAAACTAGGAATACTCCTTCCAGGAATGGGTGCAGTTGCAACCACTTTCATCGCTGGAGTATATGCAGTAAATGAAGGATTATCTACTCCTATCGGATCGCTTACGCAAATGGGTCGCATGCGCATAGGAAAAAGAACCAAGGTTAATAAGCCCCTTATTAAAGATGTAGCACCTATACATGACTTGAAAAAAGTTGTATTCGGTGGGTGGGACATCTATAAGGACAATGTCTATGAAGCTGCTGTCAATGCACAGGTTCTTGAACCTTCTCTTCTAGAGAAACTAAAAACACCTCTATCTAAGATCAAGCCTATGAAAGCTGTATTTGACAAGAACTATGTCAAGAAGCTTGATGGCAAGAATGTTAAAAGAGGCAAGACTAAAATGTTGCTTGCGAAGGCTCTAATGAGAGATATAAAGTCATTCAAGGAAACCAATAAGTGTTCGCGTCTAGTTATGGTATGGTGTGGATCAACAGAAATCTACATAAAAGAGTCTAAAGTACACAAGACGATTGAAGCTTTCGAAGCAGGATTAGAATCTAATCATAAAGATATTCCACCATCTATGATTTATGCTTATGCAGCAATCAAGATGGGTATACCTTATGCCAATGGAGCACCTAATCTTTCTTGTGACATTCCTGCTCTAGTAGCGCTGGCAAAAGAAACAGGTACACCTATCGCGGGAAAAGACTTTAAAACAGGTCAGACATTGATGAAAACCATTCTTGCTCCAGGTCTTAAATCAAGAGCTTTAGGAATAGAAGGATGGTTCTCTACTAATATTCTTGGGAACAGAGATGGAGAAGTCCTTGATGATCCAGATAACTTTAAAACCAAGGAAGTATCTAAGCTAGGTGTCCTAGAACAGATTTTAGAACCTTCTGTACATCCAGAACTATATGCTAATCTCTACCATAAGGTGAGAATCAATTATTACCCACCTCGTGGTGATGCTAAGGAAGGATGGGACAACATTGATATCAGAGGATGGTTAAACTATCCTATGCAGATCAAGATAGATTTCTTATGTAGAGATTCTATCCTTGCGGCACCTATCGTTCTAGATCTTGCTTTATTCCTAGACCTAGCTAAGCGAGGCGGAATGAGTGGAATTCAAGAATGGTTAGGTTTCTACCTCAAGTCTCCGCAGGCTAAGAAAGGCCTTCACCCAGAACACGATATCTTCAAGCAACTTGCGAAGCTTGAGAATACCTTGAGATATCTCTCTGGTGAAGAGTTGATCAACCACCTTGGGTTAGACTATTACGAAGAATAATAAGGCTTAATAGCCTTTTAATATGAAATCGTCTTCATGGTTCTACAATACCGAAAGGTCAGGAACTTGAAGACGATTTTTTTATTTTACAAGCCTCATAGAACATGAAGAAAACGGATGACACCAAGCCTACAAAGGTTCCCTTCTTCACCTCTTTCTATAGGTCTCAGATGACTTCTATCTGTGCTACAGCCATAGACTTTGCTGTATTCGTCTTTCTTAAAGACTTGTGCGCCGTATATTATGTATCTGCTTCCGCGATAGGAGCTTTCTGCGGAGCTGTAGTAAGTTTTTTTCTCGGCAGAAACTGGGTATTCAGGCGCAGAGACGGTAGATTGTCTATGCAAGCCATTAAGTACATCATGACATCTGCAACCAGTCTCATGCTTAATACTTACGGAATATATGCGTTGACAGAGTTTCTTCACATCTCTCCGCTCTACTCTAAGATAATTATCTCCATTCTTGTAGGAGCCTGCTTTAATTTTTTCATGTATAGATATTTTGTGTATAGATAGACGCCATGGATAAGATAGTTTTCATTGTTAACCCTTTCTCTGGAACTACGAATAAAGCAGACTTTAAGTCTATTGTAGAATCCACCATCGACACCGGAATTTATTCACCTATAATAAAATATACAGAGTACGCTGGTCATGGAAAGATTCTTGCTGCAGAAGCAGTAGATGAAAACACAGATACGGTTGTTGCAGTAGGTGGCGATGGCACAGTCAATGAGATTGCCCAATCTCTGGCAGGCTCCGAAACCAATCTAGGCATAATCCCAGCTGGTTCTGGAAATGGATTCTCTCGCCACCTTCACATTCCTATCCATACGAGAAAAGCCATAGAGGTAATTAATAAAAAAATCATCTGGAGGGTAGATACTTGTCGTGTCAATGATCATTTTTTTATCAATGTTGCGGGGATTGGTTTCGATGCTAAAATTGCCTACCTCACTAAGCACAACAATCATCGCGGCTTCCTACCCTACTTTACAGCAACGATGAAAGAATCACTTAACTATGAACTGGCAGACTTAGAAATTCAGGCAGATAACAAGATCCTCCGTGGCAGATATATATCCGCTATCGTAGCTAATGCTTCCAAGTATGGGTACCAATTTACAGTTGCTCCTAAGGCAGATATTACCGATGGGATTTTCGATATAATATTGATAAAAGAAGCCCCAGTATACAGATACTTTATGTCCGCAT
>CALIQO010000531.1 GCA_938044055.1 uncultured Saprospiraceae bacterium | reverse complement strand
TTTCGCCGCTAGAACCTACAAGGATCAATGTTCCTGCTTTAGGACTTACGTCTACTACAACATTATTGTTATGTGTATTATCACATGCATCGCCTTGACCGTCATCATTTAAATCGGCTTGACTTGGATTAAAAACAGTGGGACAATTGTCTACACTATCACAGATGAAATCTTTGTCCACATCGAGAGGGTTCATGTTGTTGACACATGTGCAAGGCATACTATTTTCATTTAATTGGAACTTGACTTTAGTTGAACATTCACTGATCGGATTAGCCGTCGTACCTGAAATAAATCGCAAGGTTACATTATCTTCAGGTAGATTAATACTTCCAAATAGAATAATGGGATTAGCCGTACCATTGTTAACAATTGCATTAATCGGGAGACCCACAACTTGTATTACGTCAGCACTTGGTACATTGAAATCAGTTAATTGCAATGAAATCTGACAAGTTGCAGGGTCAGGCACTAAATTGATTTCCGATGGACAGAACATGGTCTGCGAGAAGGAAGGAATCAAGCTAAAAAATAGAAAGAAAGCTTTCAAGAAATACTTCATACTTGTGGATATTTAAAAACCCCATGATAGGGAATCCATTTTTACTTAATCTCACCTTTTAGGGTGATTTTTTAAATCTTTCAGACATTCACAGTTTTTATTTAAATAGGTATAAACACTGTGAGATATCTTTGTAGTTTTTGATGATCATTAATTGTTTTCTTTACCTAATCACGCTTAGCATATCAACTAATTCCACTTCATCTCCGTTTTAAAGTTAGATTCTTCATTGAATTGTATCATTTTCAAGTAGAATATTTTCTTCAAGAATTTTGTAGTTTTCTTTTTACATGAATATAGTATTATTTAGAGGAGATTCAATCTTTAATACAACGACACGGATTCCCAATCCTATCTACTGAAAATACGTCATTTCCTTTTAGTATAGTAGCCTGGTTCGCATTAATAATTGAATTAGAATTACTCACTTCAAGTATAGCTACTGAATTAGAGAGAAGACTTTCCGAGCCATACTTAGTATTTGACCAGAATGAACAAGATTCACCACGATTGAAGAACTCATTAGAGAAAATGTCTATTAAATATGAACCTGACGGAACTGCACCAAAACCAGTTGTTTCAGGAAGATTTGCGGTCGGCCATAATATATCTGAGGAATATTTTAATTCCTTTCCTGCGACGTAAGGGCCTCCGAGAGTAGTAATCAATTCTTCAAATTCTGTTTTAGAGGGAATATGCCAACCATCTGGGCATATTCCTTGAATTGTCTTAATTGGACCACTACTAGATTGGCCTGGGTTTATAACAATAGGATCTTCACCATTCATTATTTCACTCCATAAATATAATCTTCCATAAATGACATCTTCTGGACTTTGTATATCATTATACCATAAACCCAGTTTTCCATTATCTGTGTAACGAAGGTTTTCTGCCATCCATGTTTGACCTCCTATATCAACTGTGCAATATTTATTTCCATCTCGTGTATCGGTAAAAGTAGAATTACAGGTTCCGACTAGCGATGGATTAATGATGTTTTCTGTGAGAATGCAACCTACATCATCCTTGTCAACAATTTTAATTTGATTTACGAGTTGACTTAAATCGGCAAAAGGAACTTGGTATAATGTGTTGTAACTGAATAAACCTCCTGTATCTTCTTCCCCATTGACGAATAGGGTAAAAGAATTTTTTGAAGGATCAGTTGTGTTTATTTGGAATGATACACTACCAGCCCCTGGACTGGCTAATGCTGAGGAATATGGACTACATGTCTCTACATCGAAAACGGAATACAGATATAAAGGAAAATCATAACTGGGTGATTCAGCTTCTGCGCCCAAGGTAAACCATCCAAAAGGTGTAGGTATTTCAATGTCTCCAAAAAAATCAAATTTGGCACTAAAATTTGCTCCTACTCCGAATTCTGCCAATAAATCTAACCTCGGACGAGGATCTGAAAATGTTCCCTTCTGAGAAGTTGTCCCTGCTACATAACCATGTATAAATATTCCAGCAGCTAGATTTTCTTGTAGGCCATGTAAAGATGCGAATACTTCGACTCCCATCTTTACTTCGCAGGACCCTTCGCCAGTAGCTTCCCAGTCTTGACTAAGTGAATTGTTTTCTCTTTTTAAATTATAGTCCACCATTACTGGTTCGGACCGATTAGGGTCATAGTCAAATGAGAAGTTATATGGCCCAAATTCCTTGCTCAGTTCCACCTGAAGTTCTCCGCTTAAACCAAGTGAAGCACTAATCTTTCCTTTTGCATAAATAGCAATGGGAGTCTCTGGAATAGTCAATATTGGAATTGCTGGGGTTTCTGCTTCTGCAGTTCCTTCTACACCACCACGGAAGGTTGTTGTACCGCTAATTGTGGCTTTGAGGTCATTGACCTCTAACCTCATTTTAGGTATTACCATATTTGTGGAATCATATTCTGCAGTAAAGTAAGAGCTGGATGTGTCAAACTCGTAAGTAAAATCAATTCCTGGTTCAATGATTCCTTTTAGACTTATTCCTACTCCATCAAAAAATTCTTTATCAAAGGAAACGATGCTTGAAAAAATAGGATCATTACGGCCTTGGATTTCTGTTTTATTATTTCTTGAATCTATATAGAAAGAAGAATAGGCATCGGTCATTTTAGCTTCTTTTGTTTCTAATATAACATTGTTGCCGGCTCGCTTAAAGGATGTAATTTTTCTTAAAAATGCTGGTTTATCATCTGATGCGTTATGATTATTTACAATTACTTCACCTTCATTTAGATCCAATCTTCTTGTCATTTCAATAGAAAGTAAAAGGCCATTTTTATTTACTTCAAGTATTTCTTCGGTATCACTTCTCTGTAATATAACCGTATTTATTTTAGGGTTTACATAAGACTCCTTGATAACGTCTTTATCAAAGTCACTTGGGTCAAGGGGGTCTTTCTGACAAGAAAAAAAGAGGGTGGAAAGAATAATTATTCCTATGAATAGATTAAGCGGTTTCATGATTATAAGGTTATGGTTACAGGTTCAGAGAATCGAGATCCTCTTCCCTTTCGGTCTACGAATTTTAAATAATAGGTGTATTGTTTTCCTTGTATGGTAGTTGTATCGATATATTGGATTTCTTCATGAGAAAGTCTCTTAAGCATGGTAGGTTTACCTTCTCCTATAGACCGATACAAGATGGCCTTCTGAATGTTGTTTTCTCCACTCCACGACAGAGCGATGTGCTTCTCTTGAATTCCCCCTACCAATCTTGGGGTCGGGACATCCGTCTGTTGAGAAGTGATGGTCACTTCTTTTACAACCTTACTGATGTTGTTCTGATCATCGATGGCTTGATAGGCATACGTATAGCTAGTTTCCGGATCTACATTCTCATCTAGATAAGATAGAATAGATCCAGTCTTGTTCCATAGGGTTACCCAGGTGGTTTCTCCTTTTTTCTTTCTGCGAAGTTGATGGGTTTTCACATCCCTACTGGACGAGGGTAAAAAGTGTAATTGTATGCCATCATTTCTCACTTCATAATGGTTTATCAACCCTGGGGAAGGAGGTGTGGAATCAGGTCTGTCCACCACTAAAATTTCAGTAAAACCACTGACCATATAATCATTGTCAACTGCTGCAATCTGATAGAATCTTTTCTCATTCTGAAGATCACGGGAAAGACTATCGATGTATAGTCGCGAGCGATAGGGTACATCTGAAATTCGGGTAAGGTTTCTCTTTTTTCCATCAGAAGCGTATATGTAATATCCGATCACATCTTGTTCCTTAGCTTTATCCCAGGTAAGAACGATGTTGCCAGATGTGTCTCTCGAGCCTATCAACCCAGTAGGAGGATTAGGTGGTTCTGTATCATGAACCATAGTGAAAACCTGATTAGAAAAAGATTGATTTCCTAGCGTGTCCTCTGCTATCAGACGGTATCCATACAGCCCTTCAAGAATGGTTTTGTCGTCTTGTGATTCAGTACCTCCACTAGCCCAATTTTCGAATGTATAACTGGCATCTCCGAAAGTTCTTTCTAGATGATAAGTAGATACTTCATCTGCCTCAGGTTGAATCCATGACAGTCCTGCTGTTAAGTGCTCACCCTTAGTATCAATTGATAATTGTGGTGCT
>CALIQO010000530.1 GCA_938044055.1 uncultured Saprospiraceae bacterium | reverse complement strand
CGCTTATATGAAAGGAATGCAAGATAATGGCGTTATGGCTAGTGCCAAGCACTTCCCTGGTCGTGGAGATACTGGGACGGATTCTCATCATGCATTACCGATAATAACCCATGACAGAGAGCGACTTGATAGTCTAGAATTAATGCCATTTCAAGTATTGATAGATCAAGGGGTAGCGAGTGTCATGGTTGCGCATATACACTTTCCGACCATAGATGATAGAGAAAATAGACCCACCACACTTTCAGAAAAAACGATTACAGGGATTCTAAGAAATGATATGGGATTCGATGGTGTCGTATTTACAGATGCGATGGAGATGCAAGGCGTCCTTAATCACTTTCCTAGTGGAATTGCAGAAGCTGAAGCACTTGCAGCAGGCAATGATATGATATTGCTTCCGATGGATCCAGTTAAATCCATGAATACCATAAAAGAGTATGTTCAGACAGGAAAGTTAACTTGGGAACAACTGGAAAAAAGTGTTAAGCGAATTCTCAAGGCTAAATATGATATGGGTTTTAGTAATGGGTTTTCACCCCTTAACCCACAAGGAGTGTCTGCACACATCAATAGGGGAGAAGCCCAAGCTCTTAAATCGAAACTGATTAGAAATGCCATAACCCTGGTAACAGATTCTACTCGACAGATTCCAGTATCTGTAGTAAATAAAGAACAGATTGCTTCCTTGAGTATAGGAACAGGAAAGGAAACAGCCTTTCAGACTAGGATGGGTGACCTTACAGGAGGGATAAAACGTTATAGTGTTGCAAGTGAAATTTCTGAATCTAAAAAGTCACTACTTCTCAGCCAATTAAAAGGGTACGATAAGGTCATTGTGAGTTTTCATGACATGAGTAAGTATGCTAGTAAGAACTGGGGATTATCAGAATCTAGTCTTTCCTTCATTAATTCTCTCAGTAAGCAGAATAAGGTAATAACCATACTTTTTGGAAGTCCGTACGCGCTAGAGAGATTCGGCAATCAGGACCCGATAATTGTTTCTTACAACGATGATAAACTCACCCAAGAAATCACAGCGGAAGCTCTTCTCGGAGCAAGTGTATTCAGAGGGAAGTTGCCAGTAGGTGCTGGAGAACGATTCACCTATGGGATGGGACAGATGAGAGAAGCGATAGGCTCTATGGGATATGAGATTCCTGAGAATGTGGGGATGTCTTCAGATACCCTTGCCTTACTAGATACATTGATAGCTGAGATGATAGAAGAGGAATCTGCTCCAGGATGTCAGATCTTGATCGCTAAGGATGGTAAGATAGTTTATGAGAAAGCATATGGACACTTTACATACAAGAAGAATCGCAAGGTTAATCTTACAGACATGTATGACCTAGCATCGGTAACCAAGATTATGGCTTCTACCTTATCTATGATGAAGTTGCAAGATGAAGGCAAGCTAGATATAACAGATCCAGTTTCTAAGTATGTAACGCAACTAGACACAACGAATAAAGCTGATATGAGGTTCGAAGATATGATGGCTCATCATGCCCGCTTGATAGGGTGGATACCATTTTATATCCAGACGGTAACAGAAGATAAGCGTAACCCTAAACCGCTTCCAGATTACTATGATAAAAGAGGGTCAAGTGATTATGCTATTCCAGTTGCCAAGAATCTGTATATGCGCTCGGATTTCAGGGATAGCTTATGGAGTCAGATATACGGATGTAAATTAAGAGAGAATCCAGGTTACCGATACAGCGACTTAGGTTTTTATCTGGTTCATAATACCATTAAAAACATAACCGGTCAGGGTGTCGATGAGTATGCACACAATTCATTCTACGAACCTATGGGATTAGAGAAGACAACCTTTAATCCCTATCTAAAGCACAGTGTACTCAATATTGCACCCTCAGAAGAAGACATATATTTTAGAAGACAGAAGATCCAGGGCTATGTACATGATATGGGTGCAGCTATGCTGGGTGGGGTGAGTGGACATGCAGGATTGTTTTCTAATGCCAGAGAGATAGCCCTGCTTATGCAGATGTTGCTTAATGGTGGAGAATATGGTGGAGAGCGATATCTGAGTCAAGAAGTTATACGACAATTTACTTCTCGATATCCAGGATCTACACGGAGAGGAATAGGATTCGATATGAAAGAACTAAATGAGGGGAAATCTCAGAATATGTCAGAATATGCTTCCGCAAATACTTTTGGACATCTAGGATTTACTGGAACTGCAGCCTTTGCAGATCCTGACCACAACTTGGTATTTATTTTTCTCTCTAATCGGACATACCCGTCGATGAATAATCGGAAGTTCATCAGAAACAGTTACCGCACCAAGGCCCATTCTATTGCTTACAAGGCTTTACTAAAGAATAGAGTGAATTGAATCTTTCTTTAGAAATAGCTAAAAGATATCTGATTGCTAAGAAGACAACCAATGCCATCAATATCATTATGTGGACATCGATCCTAGGTCTTACTATAGGAACAGCAGCCTTAATTCTTATACTTTCTGTTTTCAACGGATTCGAATCGGTTTTAGCTGATATGTTTAACAAGTTTAATCCAGAGCTTAAGGTTATGCCTCTGGAGGGCAAATATTTTACCGTAACAGACGATCAGTTAAAGAATATTGTAGCACTTCCTACCATTCATTCTGTATCTAGAACGATTGAGGAGAGTACCTTGTTCGAGTACAAGGAAGTGCAGGAAGTAGGAATTTTAAAAGGAGTAGATGATCAGTTTCAGACAGCCACGGATATTGATTCTAGCCTGAGAGCAGGTAAGTTGATCCTGGATGATAATAAAATAAAAAGGGCTATTGTAGCGACGGGTATGAGTGGTAAGTTAAGCCTCAACTACAACGATGCGCTCACACCTATCATAGTCTACATGCCTCTGCGGGAAAATAAGTTTCGAGTTGCTAAAGATTTTAAGACCATGAACATCTATGCGACAGGTGTATTCTCTGCAGGAGATGAGGCGGATAATCAATACATAATAACGGGTTATGATGATGTAAATCGACTGCTGGACTTAGAGAATAATAATTCATACTTAGAATGTAGGTTAAATCCGGATGTAGATGTGAAACAAGCAAAGAAGGAAATTCTAAGTGTCATGGGAGAAGGGTATGAAGCGCTAGACAGATATGAGCAAGACAAAGACTTTTTTAAGGTAATGAATATGGAGAAGTGGATCAGTTATCTGATAGCGACTTTTACCTTGCTGATTATTGGATTTAATCTTGTGGGATCTCTGTGGATGTTGGTCTTAGAAAAAAAGAAAGATCTCTCCATTCTACAAGCTGTAGGATTCACGCCTAAGAAAGTAAGGAATCTTGTTCTATATCAAGGGGCAATGGTTACTATTGCAGGGATGCTGGTGGGATTGATACTTGCCATCATTATATATGTTCTACAGAAAAAGTATGGATTAATTTCAATCTCCGATGGTTTTCTGATAGATGCATATCCAGTGGTTATGAAAGTAAGTGATGTAATTGTGTCTTGTTTTACTGTATTAATTGTAGGGCTGGCAGCTTCTTTACTACCTGCTATCCGTGCTGGAAAGATTACCCCATTTGTGCGGATGGAACAATAGTTAAGATGATTTCAATGTACGAGTAGACTATGAATCTATCACTTCAAGTAAATGTTCTATATTTGCAATTTTTAAGAATCCTTTTATTGTTATAGATGGAAGTATGGGAAATAGATTTCGAGTGGCTCAGAGTGAGGCATTTCATCAAGGATAATCTAGGCGCTGCCCAGATGCCTGATTTGAAGGGAATCTTGTTCCTTATCGGCTTGCAAGAATATGGTAAGTGGAATAACACCCGAGAATTCTCTAAAGAAGAGAAGCAAGATCTCATGCACGTTGCCGTATGCTGCCTCCTTGAAAAAGAAGGATACTATGAATATAAGGGCAGAGACCAGGATGGATGGCCACACTGGGATGAAGGGGCTCCTTTTAAAGTAAAGGGTTCTAAGGAGCAAGAACAGATTCTAAAAAAGAAAATCATAGAATATTTCAATGAACAATATTTTAATTAAATCAGAATTATGAGAAGGAATATTTTTTTAAGTCTAATCGTCACCATGCTTTTTTTATCCTCGTGTGGTGAGAAAACAACATACATAGTTATAGAGACAGAATTCGGAACGATGAAGGCTGAGCTGTATGACTCTACTCCACTGCATAAGGAAAATATGATAAAACTGGTTAAAGAGGGATTCTATGATGATTTACTATTTCACAGGATCATGAATGGGTTTATGGTACAAGGAGGTGACCCTGACTCTAAAGGCGCAGCCCCTGGAGTGAGATTGGGGACTGGAGGTCCAGGATATCAGATTGATGCTGAGATAGGTGCGCCTCACTTTAAGGGAGCCCTAGCTGCAGCAAGAACAGGAGGCGCTTCTAATCCAGAAAAAAGAAGTTCAGGATCTCAGTTTTATATCGTTCATGGTAAACCACTTTCTGATAATGAACTCAATAGCTTCGAGCAGAGAGGTGGATTTAAGTACAATGAAGCTCAGAGAGCAAAGTATAAAGAAGTAGGCGGAGCACCGTTTCTAGATAATGACTATACGGTGTTCGGAGAAGTAGTAGAAGGAATGGATGTAATTGATAAAATTGCTGCTGTTCAGACAGGCGCTGGAGATCGTCCAGTACAAGATGTTAAAATGAAAATTACTTTATCTAACTAATGGATTCCATGATCAGATTGCCTTATTTAAAATTATCGATTGTTGCCATACTTCTCATAACAATGAGTTGTTCCGGACCTAAGCCGATGTATACATACGAAAAAGAAAAAGACGTTGTTCCTGCACAAGTACAGTTTAACAATGCGTCTGAAGATGCTATTGAGTACATGTGGGATTTCGGAGATGGTAACACTTCCGACGAAGAATCGCCGAAACATAGATACCTTCTCTCTGGTAAGTATACAGTTACACTGGTTGCTAAGAAAGATGGAAAGGAAAAGAAGATTGAAAAAGACATCATTATGGCACCTCCGGAGATATGCCTTATAGAGATGGAAACCACTGCAGGAACCATGATGATTCAATTGAGTGATGAAACACCTGCACACCGAGACAATTTTATTAAGCTTGCAGAAGAAGGTTATTATAACAATCACCTCTTCCATAGGATCATAGAAGGATTTATGATACAAGGAGGTGACCCCAACAGTGTGGATGCTCCTCCAGGAAAACGCCTAGGGACGGGTGGTCCGGGATACACAGTCGAGGCGGAATTCGTAGAAGAATTGATCCATCTCAAGGGAGCCCTAGCGGCTGCTAGACAAGGAGATAATGTCAACCCGGAAAAGAGATCGTCGGGATCTCAATTCTATATAGTACATGGCAATAAAATCTCAGCGTCTCAACTTTCACAGTTTTCATCGAGAACGGGGAAAGTCTATACAGATGAGCAGATTAAAAAGTATGGAGAAATCGGAGGAACCCCGATGTTAGATAATGGATATACTGTATACGGACAGGTTATAGCTGGACTAGAGGTTGTAGATAAGATAGCAAGCATGCAGAAAGATAGAGCAGATAGACCTGTAGAAGATGTGAAAATTCTGCGTGTTACAGTTATTAAATAAATCAAATCAAGAAGATAGTGACACAGATTTTAGGTATCGATGTAGGAGCAACGGGTATAAAAGGCGCACTGGTAGATATAGAGCAAGGAGAGCTGATATCGGATAGAGTAAAATATAAAACACCTAAACCAGCAACACCAGATGCCATGATGGAAGTCATGAAAAAACTGGTTGAAGATTTCGAGTGGCAAGAAAAAGTAATCGGTATAGGATTTCCGGCGATCATAAAAGATGGTCATACAGAAAGTGCTTCTAATATCCATAAAAGCTGGAAAGGCTATAACTTAATCAAGGAAGCTAGAAAGCGTTTTTCCGATAAGACCTTCCTGATCAACGATGCAGATGCTGCAGGAATATCAGAGATGCGTTATGGTCTCGGGAGAAAATACCTCGATAAAGTAGCAATCTTACTAACCTTAGGAACTGGTATAGGTTCTGCCATCTTTAATGAAGGTGAACTCTTACCTAATACAGAACTGGGTCACTTGAAATTTAAGTCTAGTGTAGCAGAAAAGTATGCTTCTAATAGTGCTAGAGAGGGCAAAGACCTTTCGTGGAAAGAGTGGGCTAAGGAACTCAATGAAGTGTTGAATCACATAAACTTCTTGTTTTCGCCAGATGTATTTATTCTAGGCGGCGGCATCAGTAAGAAATTTGATAATTACGAAGAACACCTTGATCTTAAGGAAAAAGTATTTCCTGCAGAATCGCGCAACAATGCTGGAATCATAGGAGCGGCGCTTCATGCATACATGAAAAGTCAATAAAGGCATTTCTTCTTTTATGAACATATTACATTAAGTAAAATTTTAACCGATCTTTTCTGATAGGTGCCTTTAGGTAATAAAATCGACGCGAGTCGATTTCTACTCGTAGATTTATATTCTATTGCTAAAAGAACGATTTATGAATTATCTATTGAATATTAGA
>CALIQO010000529.1 GCA_938044055.1 uncultured Saprospiraceae bacterium | reverse complement strand
TTTGACCCAGAAATTGTAGAGCGTACCTATAGTATAGAAGATATTTCAGGAAATGAAACCATGGTAATCGATACCATTATTGTTCACGATACTGAATCTCCATCCATAACTACCAATCCATTGAATATAAGTCTCGGTTCTTCTACCTTCAATATGAATGCAGAAGAATTCGTGTTGAACATAGATGACAATTGTGACGACATGTTTGAAGTGCAGATCATGAGGATGACTGACCCTTGTGATTATGAACCTAATCTAGATCCAAGTGACGATGTTCAGTTCTGCTGTGCAGATGTAGGGACAACGGTTCAGATGATGGTTATTGTTACAGATAGAAGTGGCAATGTTAATAGTGCTTCAGTAACAGCTACAGTAGGAGACAATTCTCTTCCACAGATTATGACTGAGTTGCCAGATATAACGGTTAGTTGTGCATACGAAGTGGATACCGCAGACCTTAGCCCATTTGGCAAGTACGTCAATAATGCTATGGATGTAGATCCGATATCAATTATGGACCCTGGGTTCATATGCTCTTCCTTGACTTGTGAGGATGGCATGTATCTAGATAATTGTCCAGACAATGTAGATATGACAGTAACACTAGTGGACAACAGAACAGACTGTAATACAGGAGAATTGCTGAGGATATTTTCCTTCAGTGATCCTTTAAACATAGAGAATGATCCGATGGCTTTTATCATTGATACACAGAGAATCACCATTGTGGATCTTACTCCTTTTACAGAAGCTAATATAAGCTGGCCACGAGATACAACCATAGTCGGTTGCATAGATATGGCTCCAGATCCTGCTGACACAGGTATGCCGATACTTACAGATGACGACGGTTGCTCTAGAGCTGCACCTTCTAAAACAGATATGATATTCAATGACCCTACGTCAGGATGCATTGTAATCATGAGAACATGGAAAGTTATTGACTGGTGTACCTATGATAGAGATACACGTGAAGGCGTATGGGAGGACAATCAATTTATAACGATACAGAATAATGTTGCTCCACAATTTGTAAATTTTGAATCGGAGATAGATAGATGCACTGCTGGGAATGCGTGTGGAGGAATCGTATCTGTTATGGTAACAGCTAATGATGACTGTACCGATTCTCTCGACATTGCTTATAAATTTAAGATTGATATAGGGAACGACGAAAGTTTCGAAATAGAAGATGTAGGGAATAAATTTACAGAGGACTTACCTCTCGGGACACACTTGGTTTACTGGATTGCTGAGGATAGATGTGGGAATAAAACAACCATGCCTCAATTATTAACTGTCAAGGAATGTCAGACCCCGACTCCGATATGTATCGATGGTCTAGCTGCTTCTCTCAATGAAGATGGAGCCATCAACATATGGGCTTCTGATTTTAACAATAAGAGTAGCGACAATTGTACAGCATCGAACGATCTTGTATTTTCCTTTTCTGCAGATATAACGGATCTCGACAGTACATTTACCTGTGATGAATTCGGAATACAAGAACTCAATATGTGGGTAACAGATGAAGAAGGAAATCAGTCTTTCTGCCAGACGCAGGTTGACATCCAAGACCCACTTATGGTCTGCCCTGCTGAAGGAGATGATGAGGAAGATCCTACTACCAGAGCATCAATAAGTGGAACGGTAACTACAACTACTGGAATTCCGATTAAAGAAGCGCAGATTAACCTGTCTGGTCCTGAGATGGAATTGTATATAATGACAGATAACGATGGTGCATATGCCTTCGATGATCTAGAAACTAAATATGACTATGAAATAATTCCTACGAAAGACGTAAGTCCTATGGATGGCGTCTCAACCCTGGATTTAGTCATTATCCAGCAACACATATTAGGTATAGCAGATTTAGATTCCCCATACAAGATGCTTGCTTCTGATATCAATAATGATGAGAAGGTTACAGCAATGGATCTTCTTCAATTAAGAAAAATGATTCTCGGCGTTTATGATAATTTTCCAGAAAATAATTCATGGAGGTTTATAGAAGAGCGTCATGGAATTCAAGCAGATGATGAACCATGGCCATTTTCAGAAGGTGCCTATATCGGTGACCTTACAGAAGATGAAATAGGTAATAATTTTATGGGAATTAAGATAGGTGATGTCAATAATTCGGTGGAAGAAAAATTAACTCGTACACAAGTGGAAACACGATCAGATGATGGGCTAACCATAAGGCTTCAAGATCGATACGTTGAAGCTGGAGAGAAAGTCAGATTGAGTCTTAAAGCTCAGGAATCGATTGATATTATGGCGTGGCAATGGACAGCGAGTGTGGATGGAGATAAGATAAGATTCATAAGACATATTCCTTATGAGATAGAAGCAAGTCAGGAACAGATAGCCTTAGTTGAAGGAGAAGGAGACCACATTACTTTAGCATGGACTGCTATAGAAGGTGTAAACATTGATCCTTCTTCAATCATGATGGAGTTAGAATTTCTGGTATTAAAATCTGGAAAACTAAGCGAAATAGTAAATTTCGGATCCATAGTTACACAAGCTGTTGCATACAATGCACATCTTGAAAGGGTGGATCTTGCATTCCAGTGGGAAGAAGAAAGCATTGTAACATTTGCCGTAGAGCAGAACACACCTAATCCATTTAGTGATCATACTATGATTAATTATATCCTTCCAGAATCTGGAGAAGTCATCTTCTCTGTTTCTGACGCACAGGGTAGAAATATAATCAATAAAGTTATGCTCAATGAAGAAGGGATGAATACCATTACTGTTGCTAGAGAAGATCTAGCAGGTGCGAGTGGTGTTCTATATTATACGATATCAACAAGCAATCATAAAGTCACTAAGAAAATGATTTTATTGAGATAAAGATATAGGAGCTTTAAAGTGAGAAATGGCCCTCTTAGGAATAGGAGGGCCATTGTTATATGTAGATTTCTAGTTGTGTGTATGGAAAATACTTCCTTTATATTTATTATCGCATCTGGTAATCACCACTTGTAATATTATTAAACGATAATTATGAAAACGACTGTATCAATAGAAGGAGCTGAATTCTATGCTTATCATGGGTTCTATGACGAAGAAAGAAAGAGTGGTAATAACTTTATTCTATGCGCAGAAGTAGAATTAAAATCATTCGATAGTAATGATGACAATATCTATGATACTGTAAATTATGAAACAATCTATCAGATCTGTAAGACGGAAATGGAGCGTACACAGAAGTTGCTAGAGACTGTCGTATACAACATCATTATGCGGATGAAAAACGAACTTGATAACGTGACCAGTGGTAAGGTCATCCTTGAAAAACTAAATCCTAAACTAGGCGGCCCAGTCAGGAAGTCTCGCGTCGAGATGAAATTCTGATTTACATCAATATTCCTACTTCATCAGCAGATATATGAATGGCTCTGGTTTCATCTGCTCGATTCGCATTGTCAGTACCTCCATTTTCTAATCTTAGTACTCCTCGTGGACATACAGCTGAGCATACGCCACATCCTACACACGATGATCTGACGATATCTTGTCCGCGCTGGGCATACCATCTGACATCAATCCCCATCTCACAGTAGGTGGAACAATTTCCACAAGAGATACACTGAGATCCATTGGTCGTAATTCTGAAACGAGATTTAAATCGTTGAACAAGCCCTAGATAGGCAGCCAGCGGACACCCGAATCGACACCAGACTCGATTACCCATAAGAGGATAAAACCCAGTTCCGACTACTCCTGCGAATGCAGACCCTATTAAGAACCCATACCAGGTACGTACGGTATCACTGTTAAAAAAGAAAATCTGTCGGTTACCCGAAAAGTATGCATACAGAACCATCAGTGTCATTACTACTGAAAAAACGAGCACACCATGGATGATATATCTTTCATACTTCCATGCACGTAAGCTCTTATCAGATAACTGACGATATGGATCACCTAGGGTTTCTGCTAATCCTCCACAACCACAGACCCAACTGCAATACCATCGTTTCCCGAAGAAATAGACGAAAACTGGTACAGCAATAATGATTAAAGCAATTCCCCATACTAGCATGAAGATGCCTAGGCCACCGCTGCTCAATAAAGTTTCTAAATTCCAATCAAAAAAGAAAGTATAATTAAGAGGCCAGATATTTTTAAAATCAAAATAAGGTTGATTAAGCCGCACGAGTATTTCTGGAAGCAAGAAGGCAATTGCCGTCTGAAAAAACATAACCGATAAGGTTCTGATAATCTGATAATTATTGTGTCTATACTTAGAAATCATCCGGATACCCATAACAAGAATAACTATGGTATATAGGAATCCATATAGGAACCATCGACTGGCATCGTTGCCGCTTATGGCTTTGGAAACTGGATTGACCATATGTATCCAATTAGAAATATATACGGGCGCCCAGTATAACAGTATATAGAATGCGATAAGATACAAGCCGAAAATCAAGCCTATCCATCCTGTAATCTCTGGCGAGGCAGAACGCTGAGGCGTTCTACGGATAGAGCCTTCTTTGAAAAAAACAAGAAATGTAATTCCTCCTATGATCAACGTTGTTACTGCAGGCCAGAACCATTGACTGCCCATATAACTCACGCCATAGAGTAACAATCCTATTATTGCTGCACCTAAGATTGTAC
>CALIQO010000528.1 GCA_938044055.1 uncultured Saprospiraceae bacterium | reverse complement strand
CTGCAACCTTTCCTTTTAGTTTACTCATAGTATTCTATTATTTAATAAATTAAATTCCCAATGCCTGACCACCTCCTACTTGGATGGTTTCAGCAGTTATAAAAGAAGCATCTTTGCTTGCTAAGAATGAAACAACTCCAGCTACATCCTCAGGCTGACCTAATCTCCCAAGCATTATATTATTGGCCCATGAAGCGAATACTTCCGGCTTAGTTGATTTAATCTGCTTGTGAAAATCGGTGTCGATTGTTCCTGGAGAAACGGCATTAGCTCTTATACCATATTCAGCTAAGTCCTTAGCTAGTGCTCTGGTCATCGTATGAACCGCGGCCTTTGATGTTCCGTATATTCCTGCTCCAGGACCTCCAGCATTCCATCCAGCATTAGAGGTATAATTTATTATAGAGGGATGCTCTCCTTTTTTCAAATAAGGGATTGCTGCTCTCGAAGCAAAAAATACAGAATCTAAATTTAAAGCCATAACTTTTCTATAAAACTCGGTAGTCATAACTTCGAATCTTGATCTTCCTCCGAGGCCACCCGCGTTATTTACCAGCGTATCAATCTTACCATACTTTTCACCTATCTTTTTAATATTTTCGGCTACTAGTTCTTCATTCGTAACATCAAATCCACAGTATTCAGCATCTATTCCTTCTGCCTTCAATTCTGCTTCTCTCTGTGCTCCTTCATCGTCGTTTATTCCGTTTAAGACAACAGTATAGCCATCTCTTCCTAGTCTTTTGGCAACTTCAAAACCGATGCCACCAGTTGCTCCGGTTACTATCGCTACTTTTTTAGTACTCATATTTTTTCTATTTATGATGTTAGTTTTTAGTATTTGAAATTATATAATTCTGTTTTGTTTATCGCTATTTAAATCGGATTTACTTTTTGTACCTTAGGTATCAGTACCCATACTGCGAATAATGCCGCTACGGTAAGTCCAGCGCCTACATAAAACGCTGGAGCGAAATTATCTCCTTTAGTCAGCCATGGGACCAGAATTGTAAACCCGAATACGGCTAACTTAGCCGCCATACCGGCAAACCCTGACAAGGTACCTACGCTTTTTTTACTAAACATATCACTCGGTAGAGTCTGTACATTTCCTATAGATGTCTGAAATCCAAATAATATGATAGCCATAATTATTACTGCCGCTGAAGGAGAATCAATGGTTAAACCCACTAAGCCCAACACAGCATTGATTACGGATGCAAAGTTAGAAGGATCGATCAATAAAAAGAACGACGGGAACATGATCAAGCAACCAAGTGTGATAACCCACTTTCTAGTTTTATCGACACTCCATCCTACCTTAATCCTGTTCTGAGCTAAAAGACCTCCGAACCAAGCTCCTAACATGGCTCCTACATAAGGAACCCATCCGTAGATTCCAATCGTCTTAACATCCATTCCGTATACACCGTTAAGATACAACGGTATCCATGCCACGAACAGCCACCATATAGGGTCGATGGCAGCAGAAGCAATTATTACTCCCCAGCTTTCTTTATGTCTTAATAGTTGACCAGTCGTAGGATTGTATTGAGATTCATCATCCTCTTCTTCCTCAACTATCTGCCCACTCAAGATGTATTGCTTTTCTTCCTCAGAAATATTAGGATGATATTCTGGTGGTGCTTTTACAATTAGAAACCATGGTATCAACCACAATAAACCTATCAATCCGACACAGATAAAAATCATCTGCCAACTTAGGTATACCGTCATAAAGGCAATCAACGGGATAGCTACAATTCCTCCTATGGCCGCTCCTGAGTTAAATAACCCTTGGGCAAATGCTCGCTCATGAGCAGGAAACCACTCGGCATTGCCCTTAGCCGCGCCTGGCCAGTTTCCAGCCTCTGCCAATCCAAGTATAGATCTGAATATCGCGAATGACCACGCGCCACTTGCTAAGGCATGTAGTGCTGTAGCTATAGACCATACCCCTATAGAAATAGCGAATCCAATCCGCGTTCCTATCCAGTCAAATATTTTTCCAAAAAGCGCTTGTCCACCAGCATAGAAAAAAACGAAACTACCTGTTATCCAAGCATATATTTCTTTCCTTCCATCGGAGTCCATATCGGGATACATAGAATCTGCAATGTCTGGCCACAATACGCCTAGAGCTTGTCTATCTATGTAATTAATAACTGCAGCTAAAGCAATTAATCCTATTACCCACCACCTAAGTCCTTTATTTTTCATACTTGTTCTGGTTCAGATTGTTGCATCTCATAACCAAGAAAGTCTTCTCTTGCTGGGCTGAAAACGTCAATTAAAATTCCTGGTTTAGTACAGACACATCCATGCATCAACCATGGCAAGACATAAAAAGAATCGCCTCTTTTTAGCGTTTTTACAACACCATCAATTGTCATTTCGAATTCTCCACTCTCTACATAGGTAACCTGGCTATGGTAGTGCTTATGCATTGTACCTACAGCTCCTGTTTCAAACTTCGCTTTGACAAGCATAATCTTGCCGTCAAATCCCATAATCTGTCTAGACAATCCTGGGGCGACTTCTTCCCATGGTGTAGATTCGTCAATAAAAAATCCTTCAGTAGGCTTAATATCTATTTCTTGCATAATATTTCAATTTTTTAGTTTTTTATTAATTCCTATAACACCTTCCCATTGTATGATATTTCCGTCAGCATTTATATTATGGTTTGAAGATGGACTATTATCCTCATTTGCGAAAGCGATTTCCCAAGAATCTCCAGAATTGTGGTTGATCCTTACCGCAGTGTAATCAGCTTCATCGTACAATATATCAA
>CALIQO010000527.1 GCA_938044055.1 uncultured Saprospiraceae bacterium | reverse complement strand
GGTATAAAAACGAATTTTAAAATGATATACAAAGGTTGATTCAGAGACGAAGCTTATTTTAAGATGCATGGCAATAGCTATGGTTCGAGAAATAGCTGAAGTATTGTTGATCAAGTGTTTGTATAGGGACTGAACAATTTATTTTTAAACCACTTCAATATAAGAAAACACAAGATTAAAGGTATTATGGGCAGATTACTTAAGATTCTGGCGTACGCTGTCACCCTATTTCTTCTATACTTAGTAGTTACTGGATTTCTAAAATCCTGCGATTCTAAGAAGAATACAACAGGAACAACAACAGAAGAAACATACGATGGTGACTACTTCGAAGACGGAGACAACGATACATCAGAAGAGATATATGGAGATGAAACAGGTGATGACAACATAGATTATGACGTCATCGATGAAGCGCTTGAGAACAATGACGATGAAGAAACCATTTCAGAACCAGAAGAGGTAGAAGAAGAAGTAGATTTTACAACTCCTCCTCCAGCAATTACCACAACCTCTAGACAAGGAAGTTCAACTGGGTCTTATCAAGTTATATCTGGAAGTTACCTCGTTAAGGGCAACGCAGAAAACATGGTTGTTAAGTTGAAAAAAATGGGATATAATAATTCTGAGATTGTCATATTTGACTTAAGTCAGTATCATACAGTAATTGCTTCTAGGTCTAACGACTACGACGAAGCACTTTCTATTGCAAGTGACCTTAAAAACAGAGGCGTAGATTCTTACGTAAGGAGAAAACAATAAACGTTTTCTAATTCTTTATACTTATTGATCCATAGTGCATGTCGCCTGTCACCTTACAATTATTCTTATTGCCATAGTGGCCCACATATTTTCTTCTGCTCCCGTCTTTAATCTTGGAGTCATATTCTGCATCTCTGGGCAAGTAGAAGTCTGTATACTTTCCTTCTAGCTGAAAAGAATAACCGCCACTTATCACAAGAGCAATGTCGGTGTATTCCCCATTAAAGGCCGCTTTGTTAAATTCATCGCTAGAGTCTTTTATTATGATAGAGCCATATCTGGTTTCTGCTTCTACATGGGTGCGTATCCAGTTAATGGCATACTCTGTATATCGAGCGTCTAGTACAAGGGATTCCATGCTACCTATATCGAATTCATCATACTTGCCTTCATTATATACGTTTCCAGCTTTTCCTATTTCATACTCATCGTACTTGCTATAAATAGATACATCCTGGACTTCCTTGATTTCTATTTCTGAGTACTTAGATTTTATTTCAGCTCCTTTTAACTCTCCTAGGGTTAGCTCACCGTATGAGATGGAAATTTCAGAACCTTCTCCTACATCTCCGATGACAGCATTCCCATATCTTAAGTCAATATCTAAGGAACCAGAGACATTCCCTGCAAGTAGATCTGCATAGCCCAGGTCCATATCCATGTTTCCTGTTATGTCTTCAGCATATACCTTTCCATACTTATGGTCTATGTCTAAATCTGTTGTTCTAGGAATGGTTACTTTATAGTTAATCTTATAAGAGAACTTTCCAGTTCCCCACTTGTACCATTTAGATTTATTCTTTTTGCCTTCTCGAGTTACTGCAGATATTTTATTTCCAGATTGAGAAAACTTGATATCCGTAGACTCAACGAAAGCCTCGGCTTTATCCGATCCTCCCGTAGCTTTTATTTCAACTTCAATTACAACTTGATCAGAAGAACCGATATTGATATCAATGTCTCCGTAGCCATTGTCGATGAATAAATCAACCTGTCCACTTACCTGGAAAGTTTCCTTGATTACTTTACTAGCTTCAGGCCCTTTAGAGGCATATACTAGACTAGGAATCAGGAAAAGTATAATGTAGATCTTAGATTTCATTTAGTGGATTTTTATTCTTGATTGCAGTCTGCTTAGATTGAATAAGTTCTATAAGTTGCAACTTAGTCTGATAGTTCTCTGTAAGCGCATCGAGGATATCCTGACTATTGCCATGTTGCGATCCCAGCAATTCTGCTTTTAATTCTTGGTATATATAATCGAGTTGTTCTAGGTCTTCTTGGATGGTAGGGTTCAGTTCTATATCTGACAACTTTACGTTGATCTGCTTACTGTAGAAATCTTCTACCTGCTCATATTCTTTCATAACATCAGATTGTGAGAAATCATGAGGGTCACTTAATAGGCTAAACCCTCCGACTACAGCTAGTGCAAGAACAAGACTCGCAGCCATACCCGATAAGAAAAACATCCATGGTCTTCGGATAGATTTAACCTTGGCTTCTTCTTTAGGATTAACCTCAGCATCGATCTTAGACCAAAGCCCAGAAGGAGCTTCCCTATCATCGAAAGCTTCTCGGTTATTCCGGATAAAATCTTCTATGTTGTTGTTATTCATATTCATTCATGGTTTCTTTCACAAGTAATTGTAGTTTCTTCTTAGCACGATGATACTGAGACTTAGAAGTAGAATCTGATATTCCTAGAATCTGCCCTATCTCAGAATGGTCATAACCTTCTATCAGATACAATTGTATGACTACCTTATATCCTTCTGGCAATCTGGCCATAGCTTTCTTGACCACATCCATATTATATCTTGTATCATCGTTCTCTGTTTCTTCTGCAAGATGTAAATGATTATCATCTATTGATATCAGATCCATCTTCCGCTTCCTTAAGTAATTAATACAATTATTAACTACTATTTTCTTTAACCATGCTCCAGGAGTAGCTCTAAAGTCAAACTTATCAATGTGCTTAAAAGCCTTGACGAATGACTGTTGCAATATGTCTTCTGCCTCCATATCGTCGCTCACCATTCGGCAACACACGTTATACATGCCTCGGGCATATTGATTGTAGAACTCATACTGGGCTTTTCTATCGCCATTCTTGATTCTACCTATAAGCTCATGCTTAAAATCTAAACCTGTCAATTGATTAATACTTTGTTTGGGTCAATAATAAGTACATCTTACTTATTAGAAGGTTGCATGGCACATATAAATTAATGAAATTATTAATTATCGAGGATGATAACTTCCGTTCTGCGGTTATAAGAATGCTCTGTATCATTGCAGAGCACACCATCTTCACACTGATTCCTAAGCTGATCTTCTCCATATCCTACAGTAACAATCCTTGTAGGATCTACCCCTTTAGATACTAGATAATTCATAGCGGACCTTGCTCGCTTCTCAGAGAGTTTCTGATTGTAGAGTTTAGTTCCTCTTGCATCCGTATGTGCGTTAAGCTGGACTTTCATATACGGATTGTCAATCATCGTCTGAGACAGTGCATCCAGTTCGATGGAAGCTCCTTGCTTTATTACATGAGAATTAAAGTCATAGTAGATATTTTCGAATACTATTATACTCCCTTTTTTCGTCGGTATAATCATTCTATTTTCTTCAACAACGGAAGCTATCCGCTCATGTGGATCCATGACCATAGATACTTCATCGCCATATTCTTCTTGAGAATAGAGGAAGTGAATGGTCTGAAAATCTGGATGCTCGAGTTTAATGATATATTTTTTACCCACTTGTCCTTGCAGCATAGCGACTCCCTCAGTATTAGAAAGTCTGGTATCAATAGGTATGGTATTCTTAGGTGACAACTGTAAGAGGACATCCCCTCCTGCTTCATCGGATTGAAGATTAATATTGTACTCATCTAGATTTACGTTATCAAGTGAAAGTACAAGAGGTATCACTTCGATCGTTACTTCTGGAATCGGTTCTAGAGATAGCTTGTTCATCGCCGTTACTGAAAAGGTATGAATCTCATTAGATGGATCATACAAGAAGTCTCCTTTAAACTCGAGTCTGTATAAATCATCTTGACCTTTTCCACCTGGTCTATTGCTACTGAAGTATGCAATCCCATCATCGACAATTAACCCGAAATCATCACTACTAGAATTAATAGGTTCTGGAATGTGTTCTGGAGCCGACCACTTCCCATTACTGTACTTAATGGCATACATGTCTAAGCCTCCATAACCCTCTAATCGCTTAGAAGCATAGACAGCTATCGTATCATTGATAAATCTCGGAAACCAATCGTTTTCGCTTGAGTTAATAGAAGAATCCAGCCGTACAATGTTCTTCCACAGATTTCCCGTTCTTCTAGCCATATATAGATCCATTCCTGTACCATAACTTTCTTCCGCAGCTGAGAAAATCATCATAGTGCCATCTGGTGAGATTGTAGGGTGACAAGTATGAAACGATTCTGGAAGTATATTAATCAAGGTAGCAGGCGTCCAGGCATCTTCCTTTTGTTCAGAAAGAAAAAGCCGCAGCCGTCCATCCTCTCGAGTGGCTCTAGTAAAAATAACCTTAGAATCATCGTCATAAAATGCATATGGACCTTCTTGGTTATCTGAAGACAATGTCAAGTCAAAGGATGCTTTCTTAGCAAGGTTTCCTATCGTATTCTTAGCGGAAAAAGCAAGATCGAAATAGGGTGTATTTTTATCTTCATCGTAGTACTTCGGGTTACCTTTGTCATAGACGAATGCTACGAATGGACCATAAAATACCGGTGAAAATTCGAATGAAGGTGTATTAATATCTTCTTCCGGAATAAGGATGGCTGACGATAAAGTATTGTTATCGATGATACCCTGTCCTTGCAGGATAGTGGCGCTTACGCAAATGTAGATTATATATGACCACAATACCTTCATCAGAAAAATCTAGGGTTAGCTACTTTTTTCTTCGGATCGTCCGGAACGAAACGGTAATATAATAACAGTTCTATGCTACCATTTGTTACTTGGTTTATCTCCGATAAAGAAAAATCATTGGAAAAACCAATCAGAAATTGCTTGTTTACACTGATGCCCACGGTCACAGCAAGAGATTCTCCGATATCATCTAGTAATCCTCCACTCCTATACGTAGCAGACAAGTTGTATTTATCAAATGCCTTAACCCCTACATTAAAATCAAATGTGAGTGGAGCCACTTCCGACTTCCTTATTAATACTTGAGGTGTAAGAGATAAGTCTTTATTGATAGGAAATTCTGCACCTCCCATTATATAGTAATGCCATACCTCATTATTAGATCCTAATCCTGATTCTCCAATTTCCAGACTCGATCGGAGAATCCTAGGAACAGATATACCTAGATAATAATTGCCATGATTATAGTACGTGCCTAGCCCTACATTGAATAGATTTTTACTGAACCGCTGCCCCATTACTGCAGGATCATCTATGACACCTTCTGTTGCGACAAGCCTCGGATCGCTGAAATCTTTTACAAGATTTCTTAATGATGGCATCACTCCGAGACTAAGCATACGGTCTCCTGAAAAACGCAATTTATACGCATAACTTCCATGGATGGCAATACTCTTAGACACACCTATAGATTGCCTTTCTAAGTGTACCCCAAATCCCGCATTGCCTTTAAACCTAGGAAGATTAGCCGACACTTGTTGTGCTTCAGGAGCGCCTGGAAATCCGTTCCACTGGTCTCTATATATAGCAGTAATACTTAAATAGTCATCCTGACCCGCATAAGCTGGGTTAAAGCTCAATTTATTATAGCCGAACTGAGTATAAAGCTGATCTTGTTGCGCACTTACAGAAGTAATCCATAACCATAGAACCAATATGTATGTACCTTTTTTCATCATCTTTCTATGGTTAAAAATCCTATGATATTATCACTATCATCATTAAGCTTAAGTATATAGTAGTACGTCCCTGTAGGCAAGGGAGAACCTGCATATGTCCCTTCCCAGTCGTTTCGATAATCTTCTTGATCGTATATCAGTTTTCCCCACTGATTGAATACTTGTAATTCGCTATCAGCATATGAACCAGAATATAGACATGGCACAACAAAAGCATCATTGATGCCATCCCCATTAGGTGTTATCAAGGTAGGAGCAACACAATTACTCGCATCTCCAAGATTCAATACCACCTCTGCCTCACTACAAGAATTACAAGCAGGTATACATACTTCATATCTAAAGACCAATCTTCCTATAAATCCAGGATTAGGATTATACTCTATTCCATCTTCCACTATTATTGCCTCACCGAACTCTGGTTCTGTAGTTATGTTGATTTCAGCCCCGGCAGGTATGTCATCATTATCGAATACATCAAGGATTATACCCTCAGGATTTCGCAATACATAAGTATCGTTTTCTGTCTGTGGGTCTGATGCTTGTATGATTTCTATAATCGTACTTGAAAAATCAGGACATACTTCAGTACTATAAGTAAGCTCAACTTGATTTCTGTTGTTTCCGAGATTACTAACTTCTATGGTACGGTCATCTATAATGTTGATTGATCCATTACCCGTTACTATATCCCAGCTGGTTATAACATCTGGTGCTCCGAACAAAGACTGAATTTCAACTGAACTCTCTCCACAAGTAAATACAGGATTATTTTCTGCTTCTGCATCTATGATAGGTGCATCAATTATATTTATTTCTATTAC
>CALIQO010000526.1 GCA_938044055.1 uncultured Saprospiraceae bacterium | reverse complement strand
AAGCAATTCGATGTAGGCGTAGAAGTCGGGTTGTGGAATCGAGCTAACTTGATAGTAGACTTTTACAATAAGAGAACATCAAGTTTACTATTTGATCTCCCCGTTTCTCTTACTAATGGCGTAAACTCTGTGACTAAGAATATCGGAGAATTACAGAATAGAGGAATAGAAGTAGAATTAATTACAGAGAATATTGCAAGCCAGAATGGATTCCGATGGAGTACGGGCATAAACTTTACTGTTAATAGGAACAAGGTATTGAGTCTTCCAGAAGGAGATTTTGCAGATGGCTCTAGATTCCGAGCTGTAGGAACACCATGGAACACATGGTATATCAGAGGTTATGCAGGTGTAAATCCTGACGATGGAGCACCTCAGTGGTATACCAATGAAGATGAATCTGAAATTACTTCTACATTCAATGAAGCAGAACCATATTCGCAAGGAACATCTGATCCGGATTTCTTTGGAGGTCTAAGAAACACCATCAGTTATAAAGGATTCTCTATAACTGGTAATATGAACTTTAGCTGGGGAGGAAAAATCTTACATGCTTGGCATAGTTTCACACATACCGATGGATCGAGAGGATTGAGTACAACAGGAAATCTTGCTCGATCTATCTATGACAGAAGATGGCAGAATCCTGGAGATGAAACAGATACGCCGAAATTCATTTTTGGTGTGAATCAAGGATCCAGAAATAGATCAACTCGTTTCTTGTATGATGGAAGTTATGTTTCGCTTCGTGATGTAACTGTTTCTTATCAATTCCCTACTTCTCTGCTAGAAAGTGCAAAGATTGCTAATGCAAGTGTTTTCTTAAGAGGTAGCAATCTATGGATATATGCTAAGGATGATCGATTAGAAAGAGATCCTCGGACAGATGCTTCTGGCGTTATCGACCAAGAAATTCCAGTTCCACAGACATTCACATTTGGGCTTGACCTAAGTTTCTAAAATCATTTTTACGAAGGTTTAAAAATTTAAAATCATGAATAAAATTAAATTGATATACATAAGTTGTGTGCTTATCATCTGTTCTTGTGGAAGCGATTTCCTTGAAATAGAGCCACAACAATCGGTATCTATAAGTATTGCGGTTACCGACCTGAATTCTCTAAGTGCTGCGGTAAACGGTGTTTACTCTAATTTCCAAGACGCTAATCTCTATGGATGGGACATGCCGCTTATAGCTGACTTACGAGGAGACAATGCTTATATTTCTAGCAAGAATGCAGGGAGATTCGTCGGGTTCGATGATTTCGATCTGACCGATCAATGTGGAAGATGTGAAGCAGAATGGCTAGACAATTATGAAGTAATTGTAAATGCCTCCAACATCATTAACCGATTTCCAGACATAGAATTATTATCTACAGAAGAGGACGAAGCTGCTAGTCTACTGGGACAGGTTCATGGTCTCAGAGCACTGGCTTATTGGAATCTTACTAGAACATTTGCGAAAGCTTACAGCCACGATGGAGGAGCAAGCTTAGGTGTAGCAATCAACAATGCAGGTACTACGGGGGAATTCGTATCGCCCGCTAGATCCACTGTTGCAGAAGTTTATGAACAAGTAATTGCAGATTTAACAATAGCCATTGATAAAACAGATACCGACGAAGGAGGAAGGATATCAAGGGCTGCAAGTCAAGCAATCTTAGCTAAAGTTTTTCTATACCAAGAAAAATGGGATCAAGCAGAGTTGATCGCAAGTGCTATAATTGATGGTGGAACACACTTCTTGTACGCAGATGGTGCTACATGGCTGGGATCATGGGGCAACAATATTGGATCTGAAGATCTATTCGTAGTTGTTAATACGCCTACTGATAACCTCGGGGTTAACTCCATCGGTGGAATAATTGATCAAGATGGCTATGGTGATGTTCTAGCTACTGAAGACTTATACAATAGTTATAGTGATTCCGATGTAAGAAAGTCAATTATGATAAGAGGCAATCGAGCCGATGGTGAGGTGGATGCGCTGTTCCCAGAAGGAAAGTATCCCAATGGTGAAACAGGAGATGACTACATCAAAGTTATCAGACTAGCGGATGTTTATCTCATACGTGCCGAAGCCAGAGCAAGGATGGGAGAAGAGGCAGGAGCTATTCAGGATTTAACTGCCGTTGCAAGCAGAGTGAATCCTGATTACACAGCAGTGACCTTAAGTGGAGATGCACTGATTGAAGAGATTCTTGAAGAAAGAAGAAGAGAATTGGCATTCGAAGGAGATAGAGCATTTGACTTAAGTCGAACGAAGAAAAGCTGGACCAAGTTTAGAACATTTGACAACCTCGATGTGGATTTCAATTCTGACAGGCTGATTAATCCTATCCCTAGAGCAGAGATGGATGTAAACCCTAACATGGTTCAGAATAATGGATACTAATGAACTGTTTTATAACCTGCTAGACTATACGTCTAGCATCTAGATGCATGAGGTTAATGCCCTAGGGTATTTTCTTCATAGAGTTATGGAGTCCTTGGAAGCAAGGGTCTTCATAACTCGTGCTTCTAGACTATGCTTATACCCCAAATTGTGTAAGGTGGTGATCCAAGTGCTTAGAAAACAGATTGTTATACTCATCTGCTGACAACTTCCCAAATGATAGAGATTCCTTCCCATCATAATGAGATCTTCCTAGATCTTTTACTCTATGGATATTTTCAATCAACTTTGATTTCTCGTCATGAAAATCTCGCTCATCTACGATTTTAAACGCTGGTGCAGTAGGGTTGTTCTTTTTATATGGCTTCGGGCCTACAACAATATTCTTAACGAATAGCTTGAGCATCAGTCTGGAGAAAAATCCAGGTTTAGGATACTTGTCGGTAAGATCCATGTCGTAAGCTACGTTAAGGTGAGCAAGCATCTGACCTACATTCATCTTTCCCCATTGTGGTATAGTTGATGCTGTCAACTTATTAATTCGATCGATAATGCTATCGACATCTTCTGGATTAAATATGTCTTTAAACATGATAATTTATTTAATTAAATGAAATGAATATAGTTGAAATATCAATATTCGAGGTAATTAGAAATATACCACTCAGGACATATATACTTGACACTGCATAGAATTCTAAGTATTTCT
>CALIQO010000525.1 GCA_938044055.1 uncultured Saprospiraceae bacterium | reverse complement strand
ATGGTACAGATGCTGTTATGCTAAGTGGTGAAACATCTGTAGGTAAGCATCCAGATAAAGTAGTAGAAGCGATGAATAAGATCATTGCTCAAGCTGAAAAACACTACACCCTACAGAATAAAAGACCAAAGCCCAATCGTGAGTCAGAAACTTTCTATTCTGATACCATGTGTATTCAAGCAGCTATAGTTGCAGAAAAGATCGAAGCAAAAGGGATATGTGGATTGACCGTTTCAGGATACACCGCATTTAAGATAAGCTCATACAGACCTAACTCCCACATCTTTATCTTTTCTGAACGTGTACACATGCTCGCAACCCTGAATCTAGTATGGGGTGTAAAGTGTTTTCATTATACTAAGTTTACTACCACAGATGAAACCATAGAGGATGTATGCAACCTGCTGAAAGATAAAAAGAAAATTAAAGAAGGGGATGTTATCATCAATACAGGTAGTATGCCGATTCATAAGCGATTCAGAACGAATATGCTTAAAATAACAATCGTCGAATAAAAAACGTTATCCTCAGAGTGGCAGTGGAATTAATGTGCCTTTCTAACCGTTTACTAATTATATGACTGAACGTAGAAAATCATGGATGATCGGATGTATAGTAATCCTGTCATCGATACTATCATCTAGCTTGACTGCTCAAGGCGAACGAAGCACTCAACAACAAGTAGATGCCCAGACTAAATATATGGATGCGCTTATAGATACTTATATGAATAAGTACGATATAGCCATCCCTAAGTTTCTAGAATTGTACAGAGAAGATAGAAAAAATGGTGTTGTCGCTTTAGAGTTAGCGAAAGCCTATCACATAACTGAAAACTATGAAGATGCAGACAAGTATGCATCCATAGCTGTAAGAGAATTACCTGAAGATGTATGGGTTCAGTTGTTTTATGCTGACCTAATGATAGACCTTGAAAAGTATAGTGAAGCAGGAAACGCATTTAAAAAATTAACCATAATAGATTCTGATGACTTAAGTCACATAGATAATTACATCAAGAGCCTTGTCAGTAATGGTCAACTAAAAGAAGCAGAAAAAGAAGTAGAAACCTGGCATAAAACACACGAGATAAGAGAAGAATTATTAGAAGTCTTGTATCAAGAATACGCGGAACAAAAAAATGAAAAGAAAGCAGAAAAAACACTAAAGTTACTTGCAGAAGCTTACCCTAGCAACAGCAGATATCTAAACAATTTAGCCCAGTTCTACCTTCAACGAGGAAAGAAAAAGAATGCCAAAGAATGGTATGATAAAGCAATCGCCATAGATGCTAATGATCCCCGAGCCAATGCCGCACTTGCTACGCTTAACTCAGAAGGAGGCGATGATGCTTCTTTCCTACGATCCATGCTTCCCGTAATAGAAGATACCTCTATAGATCCATCCGCCAAAGTCCGAGAACTTATTCCATTCCTTGATAAATATTACAATACTCAAGACAGTGTCCTCGGTAGTTCCATTCTAGAAATTACATCCAGGCTCTGTCTTGTACACCCAGGAGAAGTTAAGTGTCTCGCCATCCATGCAGATGCACTGAGTCTTGCTGGTAAAAACCAAGAAGCCATAGAAACTTATAAAAAGTCTTTAACTATAGACAATACAACATTCTCAGTATGGTCGCAATTGATGGTTCTGCTTCTTGATGAAAAATCATATACAGAGTTATCAACGACAGCATATGATGCTCTTGATTATTTTCCCAATAAAATGGAAGGGTATTATTACTATGCCATTGCACAGAACAAGCTAGAAAACCATCAAGAAGCTATAGAAATACTGAAAGAAGCATACTTTATATCGGGCAAAAACAACAACTGGAAAAGCAAGGTTAAAACAGAAGAAGCATACTCATTTCTTGGTCTTAAAAAGTATCCTGAAAGTCAGAAATCTATAGAGGAAGCCATTGCGTTAAGTGAAGGAAAAAATCCACTAGCATGGTCACTACAGGGAGACATCTACGATACTCAAGGATTTCAAGAAAAGGCAGATGAAGCTAGAAAGAAAGCAGAAGAATTGATTTCTAAGGACTTCAAGCCGAAACAATAATCTCTATGTATATAAGGATTTCATGTCTGGCATTTATCGCAGTTGTGCTTATAAGTTCTTGTGGGAAAACTAAAAAGCTGGTTGACCTAGGACCTGCACCGGTCAGAACAGACTCAGTATTGATACAATCTCTAGAAGATCGCAATGTAGATTTTGATTGGTATGCCAGTAGAGCTGGTGCAAAAATTAAATCCCCTCAAGAAAACGTATCGGGCACAGTTTATCTCAGAATGAAGAAGGATTCAATGATATGGATGGTTTTCAGAAAGTTTAAAGCAGAAGCCAGCAGGATACTCATTCGTCCAGATTCATTCTTTATCATATATAGACTAGAACAGAAATATGAAAAAGGAAGCATCGCAGAGCTTGAGCAAGCGTTTAATATAGACTTTGATTTTTCATTAGCTCAGCAATTACTGATAGGTAATTCAATAGTTCCTGACCCAGGGACCATAACCACTACTCAGGAAGAAAACAGATACAGGCTTGAAGGTACCTTAGAAATTATGAACTTGGTTTATTATATCAATGGCTATGACCTTACCTTAGAACAGTTATCTTATACAGATGATCAAGAGCGGACTGCCACAGCAGAATACAGCGACTATAAAATAATGGAAGGAAAAGGAAATATTCCCTACTTGAGAAATTACACCCTTCCTGTCGACGACGGTCAAGCACAATTCAAGTTAGATTTTAAAGAGATAAGCTTCGAAAAACCGAAGCGTACTACCTTCGATATACCTGATCATTATGAAGAAATTAATTAGTCTGGTATATATCTTTCTTCTAGTTTTATCTATAGATGTAAAAAGTCAAGATAGAACAGATCTTGAAAAACAGAGAACCGATATCATCTCTCAGATAGAACGTACACAGAAAAGTCTAGAATCTACAGCAGCTACTAAATCTAAAAACTTAGAAGAAATAAATCTCTTAGATTCTAAAATCTCACAACGTCGTCTGCTTCTACAGAACCTAGAAGCTTCTCTAAATCTGAGTAAGGAAGAAACTGAATCCAATGAGGCACAACTGACAAAACTGGAGAATGACTTAGAGGTCACTAAGGATCAATATGCACAATTACTCAGATACGCCTATCTTAAGAAAAAAGGAACCAGTAAGTGGACATACATCCTCTCTGCAGAAAACCTTAATAAAGCATTTTTACGCTGGAGGTATACGAAACAATTCGAATCATTCTGTATATCTAAATCTCAAGAAATATTATCAGTCAGAGAAAATATTTCTGAGAAGAACCAATTCATCCATGATGAACAGGAAAGACAGATTGCCCTCCTTGAATCCAATAAACAACAACAGTCCTTATTTCAATCCGAAAAGAAAAAGAAAGCTGAGTTGTTGAGCAAATTGAGTAAGGATGAGAAAAAACTTCAGCAACAATTAGAATCCCAGAATGAAGAAAGAGAAGCACTGAATGGTGCAATTGAAAGATTCATAATAGCGGAGTTGAAGACCTTAGAAAATGAAGAAAAAGTAGTTGAAAAAAAGGTGGCTACTCCTGCTGTCACTAAAACATTTGCGAAAGCGAAAGGAAACTTAAACTGGCCCGTAATCAATGGCTCTACTAAAAGTAAATTTGGTACACAAGCACATCCTACCATCGCTGGGCTTAAGGTCAATAACAACGGAATAGATATAGCTGCACCTTCAGGATCAGAAGTATTAAGCGTATTCTCTGGAAAAGTTATCGGCGTAACGAAAATCCCCGGTTACGATTATATGGTAATCATCCAGCATTCTAATTACTATACCGTATATTCTAAACTGTATGTTGTGTCTGTAACTAAAAATGACGAAGTAAAGGAAGGTCAAGCAATAGGCCGCTTAGATAAAAAAGACTCTATATTACATTTCGAAGTATGGAAAGACAAGTCTAAACTGAATCCTTCACTATGGCTGACTAAAAATTAAAACTTTAGATTTTTTTCTTGAAAAAAGAATCTAGATCTGTACTTATACTGATGTGATTAACGCCACCAGCAAGGTGGTGATACCCTACCCCATAATCCAGCCGAAATGAAGACACCTTAATCCCTAATCCCAAGCTAAATCCCGCTAGGCTTCTCAAGCCTGAAACGGATAGTTCTTTCCTTCTCATGTGGTTGTAGCCTAACCTCAGACGCACAACTTCAGTACTTCCGAACAGAAATTCTCCATTAAAAATAAAATGGCGAAAGAAGTTATCTGCAAACTTAGAAAAGGCGCCCGATTCTATGGCCTCTCCTAGAATATCAACCTCCTGATCTAGAACACTATCATACCTTACGTCCCATCTATGTAGATGATGCATTACTACTCCTACTCTGAATGGAAGATGCTTTAATCTTTTAGACAGGCCTAATTGGATGTCGATAGGTGACACACTAAGATCTGGACGATATGAGGAAATCTCTGACCCTGCATTCTTAATGACAGCAGATAAAACGAGTCTTCGTTCTTCGTCATAATACACCATACCTAGATCACCAGCTAGCCCGAAACTATTGTATCCGGCTAGATCTGATTGCACGAATTTTATATTAGACCCAATCCTAAGTTTTTTATTGAGCATATAAGATCCTCCGACAAACATGGATATCTCGCCAGCAGAAAATGTGTCTCCTATATTACCGAATTCATCAGCTCCAGTAAAATTCCCGTAGTCGATGTATTTTATTCCACCGTGGAAAGTCGCCTTCCACTTGTCTACGGTTCTTCCATAAGAGAAAAAACCATTAGAGATGCCTGCGAAATGAAAATTGTAATTGAAATTTATCCGATTATGCATCAGCGGATTGAGAGAAGCTGGATTAGAAAATGCCAGCGATATATCTTCATCTACAACAGCTATTGCACTTCCACCTAGAGCTGTCTCTCTTGCAGAAGAAGGCAGAGATAAAAATTCGTAAGCTTCTTGAGAAGAAGTCTGTGATATTAATGACACAGGTATAAAAAATACCACCACTCCGATTATAGAAAACTTACTCCACATCCTCTGGATATTTTTCGTTGCGGTATATGGTCCTACAGATAAAAAACTCGTCACACTCCATCTTCTTAATGGTATCTCCATTTTCGGCGAAGTGCAGTAACAATCCGAATTCGTTGTCACCATCTTTAAATTCGCCTTCCCACTTTTTTCCTCCATTCTTGTAATACTCTGTAAAAGGACCATTCTCTTCGTTATCTACGAATATTACTTCTTCCTTCAATTTTCCATTTTCATAGTAAGTCTTGGTTTCACCTTGTAATTTATTTTCTACAAATTTTCCTTGAAACTGTAATTGACCATTTTTATGGAAAACTTGATATATGCCGGATAGAGAATCCATGTCATAGTTTTCTACTTGTTCTGGAAGATTATCTGGATAGTACAAGGTTCTATTACCATTAAGCTTACCATGTGTATACATAGCCTTCTCAAGCGTATCGCCATTGTTTCTGAAAGTTAGGTACAGACCATGTACTAAGCTGTCTGCATCTA
>CALIQO010000524.1 GCA_938044055.1 uncultured Saprospiraceae bacterium | reverse complement strand
TCGTAGTTTCTGTATGTATAGATTATTATACTGAGAACTGGCTGAAAGTCCTTAACGATGAACAATATGTTACACCACACTTCTACCATGATAGAGAAGCGTTCATGGATCTGGCGGATCAGTATAAGCTAGAATTATCGACGACATTGCTTATGGACGATAATTTGAAGGTTGTTTCGAGAGATAAGTATAAATTAGACGATTTGATATATGATATCCAAGTCGAATAATGGCCATAAAGTATACGCTTAAGTCTTTCTCTGATCTCACTCCACAAGAATTATATGATGTCTTAAAACTAAGACAAGATGTATTTATTATAGAGCAAGATTGTATCTATCCTGATTGTGATAACTTCGATCAAGAAGGTATGCATCTGATGGGGTATGAAAATGATCAGATTGCTACTTATCTCAGAATTCTGGGCCCAGGTATGACTTATAAGAAGTATGTTTCACTTGGAAGAGTAATAACTGCTCCTGATTTTAGAAAACGTGGATTGTCTTATACCTTAATACAGATTGCGATTGACTATTTACAGCAGAAATATCCATCTTATGAGATTAAAATTTCAGCGCAGTCACATTTAGAAAAGATGTATGAGGCTAAGGGTTTTAAGAAGTGTGGAAATCCTTATCTAGAAGATGGAATTCCTCACATACCTATGGTTTTTAGTGCGTTTCGTTCTAGTGCAGAAATCCAGTCTGACTCATGATCTATATCGTGTAACATCGGTAATGTAAATACGGATAAACCTTTTTTTACAGCTGCTTCTAATGTCTGGTCGCATACAGATTCTGTACTCCACGCAATGTCTGTAAATAATTCTGGATGATAACCTTGTGAGCCTATCAGATAATACCCTCCATCGTATGTCGGTCCTATAACCACTTGATTGTTCTCAAGGGCATTTATAGCAAGCTCTATTATTTCAGTATCAAGGTCCAGACAATCAGATCCTATGATTAGAATATTATTATATACTTCAACTAGCGCCTTAAAAGCATGTGAAATCTTATCCCCTAAGCTTCCTTGAATTTGTAGATTTTTATGGAAATCCTCGGTAGACCATGCATCGTTGTTATCTATAAATTCGGAATAATAAAGATACTTATCAGAAGTGACTGATTCACAGACTGTACGTGTGTGATTCAGAAGATGATTATATATTTCAAGCGCTCTATCCGGGCCAGTAGTTTTAGCAATTCTTGTTTTCACTTTTCCCTTCTCTGGGTTTTTAATGAAAATAATAAGGGCACTACTCATCCTTTGCTTTTTCACCTTTTTCTTTCTTTCTTACGGTTTTGCCAGATTCTAGATTCTTAGAAACAGCAGCATATGGTCCCTTAATTATGGTGATTCCGTCATCTAATCCAGAAGTGATAATGATGTTTTCATCATCTTGGATACCCGTTACAACTTTAACCATTCTTGCCGTGTCAGCTTCCATTACGAAAACTACTTCTTCGAAATTTTCTTCATCATCGTCCTCATCCATATCTCTTACTGTTACGGATTCTATAGGAACAGTAACCATGTCTTTCTGGCTCTCCGTATATATATCTACAGTAGCTGACATGCCTGGACGGAAAGGATATTTATTAGTAGCTGTTGCCATACTTTTATAAGAAGAAGGATCGATCCTTACCTTAACGATGAAGTTGGTTACTTGATCAGAATTTAACGATGCTTGAGCAGCAGCAATATTGGAAGCAGAATTAGCTATTTCAGTTACCTTACCCTTGAATACTTGATCTATATAGGCATCTACTTCTATATCTACTTCATCACCGACTTCAACACGTAATATGTCGTTTTCACTCACATCCACTTGGACTTCCATTGTATTTAAGTTAGCGATTCGCATCATTTCTGTACCTGTCATCTGTATGGTTCCTACTACACGTTCTCCTTGTTCTACTGCCAATGTGGATATGACACCAGAAGTAGGCGCTTTAATGGTTGTTCTGCTTAAAGAAGTTTTTAACTCATTAAGGCTGGCTTCAGAAGACTTAACCATAAAGGCTGATCCTTCTGCAGATTTCCGAGCAGAATTTAAAGAAGCTTCAGCTGCTTTAATATTGGCTTGCAAGCCTTCAAGCGTAGCGAGCGATTGCTCATACTCAACTTCAGAAATCACGCCTTCATCCTTTAACTGTGTATTCCGCTCATGGATTTTTTTTGCATTAGAAAGTTGGGCAACAATCTGCTCTTTCTGAGCAATGCTGTTTTCTATCTGAGATTCCGACATTGCTTGATTAGCCTTCGCATTATTCAGACTTGCTTCACCACGCTGAACAGCAGAAACATAAGTGTCGGGATCTATCTTAGCGAGAAGCTGTCCTGTTACAACAGAATCACCTTCTTCTACATATAGGTTTACGATTTCACCAGATACATCAGAACTGATTTTAACTTCAACCTCTGGGAATATTTTACCTGACGCAGAAACTTTTTCTACTATGGTTCTTTTTTTAGAATCCTCAACTTGTACTTCTATCCCTTTAGGTTTTCCTTTAGATTTCATCACTGCGGCTGCTCCGAGTGCTAGGATCAATAGTATACCTCCTAGGATCCACCATTTTCTACTTTTAGATGCCATGTAATGTCGTTTTATTCGTTTTTTTGTTCGTATAAATTAATTGATCTATCTCTAGTTAAGACTTAATTGCTTACCCATATATAAATCTAATATCTTAGACTTAAATAAATAATCATATCTACTGATAATGAGATTTATTTCAGCTTGATCGAGTTGATTCTGAATGGTTACCAAGTCAAACGAGTTGATAGAACCCAGTTCATATCTTCTAGAAGCGTTATTAAACGCTGCACGTTGTGCAATCACACTTTTTTCTGATGCAACAAGACTTTTCTTGGCGGCACGTGCATCTGCTAGTACTTGCTGAACCGTATTTTTTATTTGGTCCTTGACTTGTTCTAGCTGATTCTGTGCATTCATAATGTTTAACTCAGCTCGTTGAATACTTGCTCTATTGTTATAATTGTTATAAATCGGGATACTAACATTTACACCAAATCCGTAGGATAAGTTGTCCTGAAACTGTGTTGAGTAATTGGCTTTCTCAACTACAGGAATGGTTACTTCTCTTCCTATGAGGACAGACTGGTTGTTAATAAAGACTTCTTCTTCCGCAAAAACATCGTTGCTCCCTACAATAGTCCTGCCTTGATTACTGTAGTTGGTTCCCAGCGATCCACCTAACCCAACTGATGGGTAGAGGCTTGATTTCGCTATTTTCTTTCCAAGTTGACTAGAATTGACCCTGATTTCTGCAGCCTCTACATCCTTTCTTGTTCTAACGGCAGAAGCATATACTTCGGCAAAGGTTAGTGCTTCTGGGTCATAACTGACTTCAATATTTTCTGGAGCAGCAATAGTTACGGTTACATCTGGTTCCACTCGCATAATCTGCTTTAGTTGAAGCAATCCGATGTCAAGTGCGTTTTGATTTGTAATAATTGCTTGTTCTCTGGTTGCAATCTGTGCTTCTATATCTAGTTTTTCGTTGGCAGGTCTACTTCCACTCCTCACGAGTTTATCTACTTGATCAAGTTGCTGCTGAGTGACCAATAGTTGTCCTTGAGCATTTTCTAGATTCTCTTGTGCGAACAAAACGTTGATGAATGCTGTAGTCACACTCAGAACAAGTTCGATCTCTACTTGTTCTTTATCCTTGGTAGCGGCCATGACATCTAGGTCCGCTTGTTTTATCGTATTGTTGACCCGCCCTCCATTGTAAAGTAATATGGACGAATTCAGACTTACATTATTACTGAAGAATGTTGTCGTCACGAATTCATTACTGGTAGGATCAATGGTTCTACCGAAATTCCAGAACACACCAGTACTTCCATTCAACGAAGGATAACGACTGTGCTTAGCAGATTTCTGACTGATGGAAGTATTCTCTATTGCAATATCTGCATTCTTAACGAGTAAACTATTCGTCAGTGCCTCTTTTATACACTTCTCTAGTGTCCATGATTCTTGAGCTGAACTGCCTAAGTGAATGGTCAGGGATATCCCTAAGATGAGAAAATACTTGTACATAATACTCCGAAGGTTGTGAAGTACAATAATAGTACTATGTAGTGGCAATTTTTAAATTATATATATAAAGCATAGGTATCAAGCGATAAATAGGTCATCTAGAAGGAGAAATGACTGATTTATGGGTTGCTTTCGAATGTTTTTACTGCTAAAAGTCGATCGAATCGGCTACCGTTTTCTCGGAAATATAGTAAAACTTGGTATTCATTATTGGTCTCATAAGAAGATCCTTCTAATTCGACAATATCCATTTTTCCATCTTGAACTTTAGCAAACATATAATCATAATATCCTTGCTTAAACAACGCTTCTGCAGTAAATATCTGCCGACCTGTATCAAATGCTAACTTATACTCATCTTCTAACTGCCATCCATTGAAACCACCTACTACATATATGCTGTCAAAAGGGTTTAGTCCTTTAGACTTAAGCGTAAAAATGACTCTCGCATAATCTCCATCTACTGCGTCATTTCTAAATGTTTCAGACACTGTAGAATCGTCGTTGCTTATGTAGAATGAGCCATTGATATCTGGACGAGTATGATAGAATCCATACTTCCTCGTTTCCTGTAACTTAAGCAATACATCTGTTCCATAATCATGGAGATCAATAGAATGAACATACTCAGAAGCAAACTGTAAATGACGAATGTCAAAATTTCTAAATTCTTTGAGCCCTGGAAAGACTACCTTGTCGTTGTATCTGAAATTGATCAGTCCATTGCTTTTAAAAGTAGGTTTTAGACCTTCAATCTTCGTGGCCCAGTTTCCATTCTGGATTACCGTTGCCGTAATTTCTCTTAAAGGGTCACCGATGTATAAATCTCTAGAATTCACCTGCAGATCCATTTCTTGATGGCTGCGATTTTTACCCGCGTTGATAGGTGACTTCATGGTTACAGCTACATCTACTGCCTGTTCCGCTACCATAAACCTTCTACTGATAATCGGTAAAGCATCTTCATCTCTTCCTTCATAGATGACCAGCAGGTAGTTGCCAGAAATATTCCAGGTGTAATCATCGTTGGGCAATTGAAGAGAATAATGGACATAGTCCACATAGGAGTTATTAGAAAATTGATAGTTTTCAATCTCCTGATAATCAATGCCATCTATATACTCGAATCTATCAATATCCGTAGGATTCCAGTTTCTATCGCAATGGATAACTTTATATCTATATCGGTACAATTCTGTTCCTATTTCATCGAAGCTGAAATACAATTTTCCTCGATTAAGCTGTATGACTGGAAAATTAGATGTCTGAGAAGACACTCCTTTAAACTGTACCGATTTAATATTGTCGATATATACCTTGTCTTCGTATATCAGTTCATCCTGGGCATGTATGCCAGAGAAACACAACAAGAATAGGTACAACAACCCTACTTTACAGAATATATTCTTTTTCACAACATGGATATAACGTGTGATAGACCTAGATTAGTTTCACCAGTCATAGACAACTTTATCTGGCTTACTTGACCATTTATTCTCAGAAATACGATATCTCCAAGGGTAGTGACCGCATGCTTTGGTGTGATGAGACATACCTACTCTTGGTCCGGATACAATCATCTCTTCTGAAACCTTCATTCCATGATCTTCTATGACTATGGGACTTCTAGGGTCTAAAAGAGATATTCCATTGTGTTTATTGTCTATGCCCATGGCGATAGTAAATTTTCCAGGACCATTGAGTAAGGTGTACTTCGCTTTCGCA
>CALIQO010000523.1 GCA_938044055.1 uncultured Saprospiraceae bacterium | reverse complement strand
TATGGTGCTGGAAAAGTACTTATACGTCCAGCTGCAGATGGTACCGGTGTAATAGCAGGTGGTGCCATGAGAGCTGTTCTTGAGATAGCAGGAGTACATAATGTACTTGCTAAATCTCAAGGATCATCTAATCCTCATAATGTAGTGAAAGCAACTATAGATGCACTGCGAAAGCTTAGAGATGCTAAAACCATAGCTAGGCAGAGAGGAGTTACGCTTAGAAAAGTTTACGAAGGTTAATCGATAGAATTGAAATCCTCATGGAAAAGATAAGAATTACCAAAGTTAAAAGTGCAATTGACAGACCAAGAAAAGTGAAAGCAACGCTTGAAGCTTTAGGTCTGAGAAAAGTAAATTCTAGTGCAGAACATGTTGTTACTCCTCAGATTGAAGGAATGGTAAAACGTGTTGCGCATCTAGTATCCGTTGAAAAAATATAATTTCTTACCCGATGGAATTACATAATTTAAAACCTGCTAAAGGTTCAGTAAAGAAAAACCCTAAGAGGGTAGGTAGAGGACAAGGTTCTGGATCTGGTGGAACATCTACCAGAGGACATAAAGGAGCTAAATCTCGTTCTGGTTATTCAAGAAAGAGACACTTCGAAGGTGGTCAGATGCCACTGCAGATGAGATTGCCTAAAAGAGGTTTTAAAAATCCCAACCGTGTTTCTTATACAGGAATCAATGTTGATAGAGCACAAGCAATATCTGAAAAGTACAATATTACAGACCTTACCCTAGAAGCATTGGTTTCTAATGGAATTGTACGTAAGAATGAAAAAGTAAAACTTTTAGGAACTGGTGAGATTTCTGCTAAGTTAAACATAGAAGTACACGCTACTTCCGAAACAGCTAAGACTAAAGTCGAAGCTGCCGGTGGAAGTGTAAAAGTTATATAATTAATCTACTCAGATGTAAGTCCTGTCCATTAAGAATAGGAACTTCTGTAAATATTGAATATTTTTATAATTCGTTTTACAGTCATCTTATGAGAAGATAATAAATTAAGAATGAAGAAATTAATCGATACTTTAAAGAACATCTGGAAGATTGAAGAGCTTCGCAACAGGATACTATTTACATTAGGTATCCTTCTTGTATATAGGTTCGGTTCTTTCGTAGTATTACCAGGTGTGGATTACAATGCGCTAGAAGCTGCAGCTGCCACCAGAGGAGCTAACGATATTCTTGGTTTGATTAATACTTTTTCTGGAGGAGCCTTTAATAAGGGATCCATTTTTGCGTTAGGGATCATGCCTTACATTACGGCATCGATCATTATCCAGTTACTGGGATTCGCAGTTCCTTATTTTCAGCGACTTCAGCAGAAAGAAGGAGAATCAGGTAGAAAGAAAATAACACAGATAACAAGGCTATTAACTGTAGCTATTACCTTGGTTCAAGGTAGTGGATATCTTGCGTTTATAAACCAGCAAGGTGCCATGTCACCGGCGATTAATCCTACTATATTCTGGTTTGGTAATATCATCATATTATCTACGGGTACTGTATTTGCCATGTGGTTAGGTGAGAAGATAACAGATCGTGGGATCGGTAATGGTATTTCTCTTCTGATTATGATTGGTATCATCGCAACCTTACCAGGATCTTTTGTAGCAGAATTACAGAATACTCTTGCTAATGCTGGTCCTCTAGTATTCTTAGTAGAGATAGCAGTATTATTCTTTGTATGTCTAGTTACCATTCTTATTGTACAAGGAGTAAGAAGGATCCCTATCCAGTTCGCTAAGCGTATGGTAGGAAGAACAACAGGTAATATCCCTCAATCAGGGGCAAGAGATTATATTCCACTCAAGGTAAATGCCGCAGGAGTAATGCCTATAATATTTGCGCAAGCGATTATGTTTTTACCTGGACAGATAGGAACATGGTTAGCCGGGAATGATCCCGATGCACAATCAGGTTTCTTAATGAATTTCCTAGATTGGAAATCTGTACCTTATAATGTCATTTTCTTCCTCTTGGTCGTGGTATTCACATATGTCTATACGGCACTATTAGTAAATCCTCAGCAATATGCGGATTTCTTAAAGAGACAGAATTCTTTTATACCTGGTATAAAGCCAGGAAAGCAGACACAAGACTATATAGATACATTGACTACGAGGGTTACCTTACCGGGTTCTATCTTTCTAGGATTTATATCCATATTGCCTGCTATTGTTGCCATCTTTGGAGTCAATGATGGATTTGCACTTTTCTTCGGTGGTACATCACTGCTTATCCTAGTAGGGGTTGTTATAGATACTTTACAGCAGATAGAAAGTTATCTTCTGATGAGAAAGTATGATGGATTGGTTAAATCTGGCAAACTAAAAGGTAGAAGTGGCAGTGGTATGCAGATAGGTGCCAGTATGTAATCACCTATAGAGATGATTTACTACAAGACACCAGAGGAGATTGAATTGATACGCGCAAGTTGTTTACTTGTAAGTAAGACACTGGCACATGTTGCGACTATTCTTAAGCCTGGTATAACAGGAGCTCAATTAGATAAAGAAGCGGAAGCATTGATCAGAGATCATAATGCTGAACCTGGATTCAAAGGTTACAATGGTTTTCCTTCCACACTATGTATATCTGTTAATGAAGCAGTTGTACATGGTATTCCATCCGCTAGAGAATTCGAAGAAACAGACATTATCTCCGTTGATTGCGGTGTTTATATGAATGAGTTCTTTGGAGATGCAGCTTATACATTCGTTATGGATGGAGTGGATCAAGATACTGTAGATCTATGTGAAGTGACTTATACCTCGTTGTATCGTGGAATAGAAGCTGCTACTCAAGGAAATAGACTGGGTGACATCGGTCACGCCATCCAGAAATACGCCGAAAGCCACGGCTGCTCCG
>CALIQO010000522.1 GCA_938044055.1 uncultured Saprospiraceae bacterium | reverse complement strand
TGAACAGTTTAGCGGCAATCTCATTGGTCGTAAATTCATCTATTATAAGGGCGAGAACATCTTTTTCTCTCATAGACAATCTAGGGATCGCTCCGCTGTCTTGATTTAAAAGACTATTCATAACGATTTCTTTAATCTCATCGGTATAAAACATTTCTCCATCGTATACTCGGCTTATGGCTTCAATCATCTGTTCTGAGGTACAATCCTTAAGCAAGTAGCCTTTCGCTCCTTTCTTTAAGATAGATTTTATGATGCTTGACTCTTTATGCATAGAAAGGGCGATTACTTTAATTTTTTTATATTTCTTTACGACTTCTTCAGTGAAGTCTATGCCACTCTCATTATCTCCGAGACTTATATCCATCAATATGACATCCGGCTCTTCCACAGCTATCATCTGACGCGCAGAAGTTATATCCGAAGCGTCGCCTATCACTTTCACCTTATCACTTTCTGCTAGAAGGCCTCTAAGACCTTGTCTAAGAAGGTGATGATCATCAACCAACAAAACTTTTATCATAGCTATACGGTATTGAAATCTGAATACTAGTACCTTTTCCTTTTTCAGAGTAAGGCTGGATATTACCTCCTAGAAAATCAATTCTAGATTGTAGGCTTCTCATTCCTAATCCCTGATATTTATCCTCAATGTTAAATCCCTTCCCATTATCTTCCACTAAAAGCTTTAAGTCTTCGTTGTCATAATGTAACTGTACTAAAACATGATCTGCTTCTGCATGTTTTATAGTATTATGTAACAACTCTTGAATCATTCTATAAACTAAGACTTTCTGTTTTTCATCTAGTGACTTAGCCTTTCCTATAACTTGTAAGTCAAAGACCAGATTATACTCTGATTGATATCTCTCCATCATATCTTCTACTGCACCATCCAATCCCATCAAGTAAAGTGATGCCGGAACGAGGTCTCTAGAAATTCTTCTTAATTCCTCGCAAGCTTCGTTGATCATTGCCTGTGTTTTTGTCGATTCTGATGATGGCAGTGATGGATGATTCATAATCAGACTACTATATCGATTACTTATACTTGCCATCATTCCTCCTAAGCCATCATGAAGATCCCTGGCAAGTCTGTTTCTTTCTTCCTCTTGACCATTAAGCATACTACTCAAGGAAACCAACTTATTTTCTGCTTCTAACTGTTTTATTTTTTCTTGCTCTAGTTCTAACTGTTTATCTTGAAGCAAGCTTTTATTCTGAAATTGCTTACGCACAAAAAACATGAGCCCTATAAGTGCGAGGGCCAGAGACCCGAACAATCCTTGGACAATGCGACTTCTACGGATAACAGAATCTTTCTTTTCATTTTCTAAATTAAGGGTAACAATTTCTTTTTCATTCTTCTCAGTCTCATATTTAACCAATAAATCATCAAGCTCTGCTTTTCTGCCCACTTCATTCAAGCTATCTTTAAATCCTTTATATCGAGCGAAGTCCTGATAGGCTTGCTTATAATCTCCGAAATTATACGAGATCTCTTTCTTCACAGCATACATCTGATTTTTTAGCTGATCGACCTGGATATCTTTCAGCATGTTCTCAGCTTCATTAAAAAACCCATAGGCTTTTTTCCTATCTTTTCTCAGGCTATGGTAATAAGCAAGCGTAAGTATAGATGAAGCCAATCGCTGGTCATTGCCTATGGTTCTTTCTACTTCTAATTTCTCTTCATATATCTTCGTGGCATTATCTAGGTCTCCTTGCTGATAATATAGATACCCCTTAGCTCCAAGTCCATTTAATAATGTATTGGTAAGATTGTGATTCCTAGAAATTCCAATTGACTTATCAACCGAAATCCTTGATTTTTCATACTCCTTGAGATACTTGTAACTATCCCCTATGTTTAGATAATACATGGCAAGGCCTTCTTGATCGTTTAAGGTATCTATGAGTGTGTATGATTTTTTATAATACTCAAGTGCCAGTTCGTAACTTCTATTAGAATTAGCCACAACTCCGATACTATTCAATATTCTAGATCTTATAAAAGTATCTTGAGATTCTTGGCCCAATGAATCTGCTTCCACTAGGATTTTAATAGACTCCGAAGAATTTCCTTTCATGTCGTAAGCAATCCCTTTGTGCCAATATGCTTTCAATGATTTATCTAAATCATTGGGATATTTATTAAGATATATATCCAGGTACTTAATGGTACTATCTGGCTTACTTATATATCTATAATATTCTCCCTTTAATAAAATCAAGTCTCCTTGTCTCTCGAGATCTGCATTAACCAAGCAATCATCTATAAAAGAAAATAGTTGTTCATGCTCTGAATTTTGATACAGGTATTTCACTGCAATTCCTTGCCATCGGTAATTATTTTCTTCTTGGTCATATGGGTCGACATCAATACCATCCAGCGACTTAAAAAACGTGTCCACTGCAGAAATATTTCTATTATCTAATGCTGCCTCGAGAAAATTTAAATCCTCCAGTGATTGTGCGCTTGTATCCGATAATACCAAAACGCATAATACCCATACTATTACTATCCTAATCATACTGTTCTATCAATTACTCTATAATTTACTACAAATCTTTCACACACCTACATGCATGGCCGAAATCTTTTACATCATAAGGAAAAAACACATTGGAATTACCGGTCAATAATTCCATCGAAAACGCACTGGTATCCGATAACTCTGTGGTTGTCCAGAAATTAGCCTCTTGTCCTATTCTGGTAAACTTATCATCCCAAGCAGTATAATACCCGTTGGCCAAGGCATTGAATTTAGAGGGTGCACCTTCATTGGTCCAGGATGATGGTGATTTCATTTTACTCCCTGCTTCATTTGTCCCACCTAAGTGTTCAACTAAGTTTCTAAAATCACTTCTACTTGGGATTCGATATCCAGTAGGGCATAAATTATTTAACCCCTGGTCTTCCATCTCATGAAACGTGTAATACCTCCCGTAATTTCTTTTACTGTCATCGAAGTTTTGCCACCTCCCAAGGTTACCACTATCCTCATATCTTAAGTTCTCTGTAAACCAGA
>CALIQO010000521.1 GCA_938044055.1 uncultured Saprospiraceae bacterium | reverse complement strand
GGTGCAATCTGAAAAAGAACGGATGAATTCTTGATCAGATAATTGGCTATTGTGTTCAGACATATTCACAATCATTTTATAGATTCTATATACTCAGAAGTCGATTTACCGTCGAAGATAGTAATTCTGTATGTTCCTGATTTCAAGACAAGGGCTTTGTGTTGGTTCTTATGTTTTAATTCAATTCTATCAAAAGGTACACCTCCTTTCTCATCTATAGGGTAAGCAGAAACTATAATCGGGTATCTAGCATTTTCTTTTAGCTTTACAGGATAGCTTAAATATCCAGCATTTTTATATAACCAGGTGGGTCGACCTTCCTTGTAAGTGGTTCTAGGATGTATGATTTCTATATCAACATTATTAGAAAGCTTGACAGGAATGCTATCCTTATCAACCAACATAGACGGTTGAGATATGCTGATAATTGTTAAAAGGGGATGTTCGTTTTCTGAAAACTTTTCTGTAAAGTTATCTTGATAGATGGTTAGTGGATTTATTCCCGTTTTCTTTTTCAGATAATTAGCCATCCAGTATGCGTTTTTTCTTTTTATGAGATTTGATTCTATGACATGATGGAAGCCACAGAGAATGATTATCCGAGCTTCTGGATTAGCCTCTAGATATTGAATGATGTTATCTGCTTGAATTTCATCTCTGTCTTTTCCTTTTATCCTTTCTGATCGCTCATAGGCAAATGGACGATACCCATGTAGAAGCGCATTTCTTACTAGTTGGCCCATCTGTGGTTCCATGGTGTATGTTCCTGTAATAGGTGAGTCCAAGGGATAGCCCCTACTTATTAAAGCTGAATCAAGAAGTGGGAAAACATCTGGTACATTGGAGAAAGTCTCTAGACCAAGGTGATTAAATCCATGCTTTGCAAGGGCTATGATTATCTTATCTGCAAAAATTCTGTGTTGGGGCTTTAAATGGTTTTCACTGATAATTACAATTCGATGATCTTGAGCTTGCTTAACTATATAAGGGAGTGCGTGTCGCGTATCGTAAGAAGATAGCGTCATACTATCAACATCCCATGAAATGGGTATATCAGAATAGAAAGCACTCATAGGGTAATCACCTATAAGAGAATAGAGAATTCCTGCACGTGATGAAGATATCTTCCCATCTGCTAGTTCTTGTTCGATTTCATAAGAGAACTTTACAGAGTAGGGATGCGCCTGTGATTCTGCGGTAAAAAAGCTTATGGTTATCAATAGTAGTATGGCAATCCACTTCATAGCTTACTGGTAATAATAGATTTATTGAATCTATAGTAATAATTAAAAATCAATTAAACTGGAATATATTTTGGTTTAACAACTTCATATTGTTTATAAGAGAAATATAAAAGGGCTATCTTTTTTTATAAATTGAATAGCGTACTTTACTTGGTCCAAGGTTCTTTCACTAAGGCATCGACAATAGTATCTCCATCGTAGATACTGAGACCTGACCAAGAACTAAACCATACTTGGCCTTTCTGGTCTTCATAGATGTTGAGAATGCCATTAGTTGTAAGACCATTTTCCATGCTAAATAGTTTAAATTCCTTGCCATCGTACCTATAAACACCGTGATTCTCTGATGAAAACCAGATGTTCCCTTTCTTATCTTCAAGAAATGAAAATGCTTCTTCTCCCTTTACTAGGCCTTCTTGGGTGAAGTGTCTAAATGAATTTCCGTCATATCTGCTCACACCTCCATAATAAGTGCCTATCCATATCTTGCCTTGGCTGTCCTGCAACACTTCTGAAACTTTATTATCGGTAAGCCCATTTTCTTTGGTCAAGAATCGGAAAGATTTTCCATCATAGATACTGATGCCGTAACCATCATTGACGAACCATATATGGCCTTTATTATCAATCATGATGTCTCCGATTCTGGAATCAGAAAGACTGACTTCAGGGTTTTCTATCTCTGGCCGTTGCGCGGAGAAGGTATTGAAATTCTCCCCATTATACGTATTTACTCCGCCTACAGATCCGATCCACAATAAGCCATCCCTATCTATAGTTACCTTCCAGATTTCATTATCTAAAAGGCCATCCTCTGTAGTATAATTGTTAAATGATTTTCCATCATATTTAGTCAAGCCATTAGATGTACCTAGCCAGAGAATGCCGTTTTCATCTTCAACAATATCCCTTATGGCACTTCCTCCTATTCCATCTATAGAAGTATACTGTTTCATGCTATCGCCATTGTAGACTATGGCATAATCATGATTGGTTCCGAACCACAAGTTTCCCTTTTTATCCTCATACATTTTCCAGATGAATTCTGACACTTTTCCATCAAGTATAGTATGTACTTCTGAGGACATACGATCGGATGTACCGTTATTTTCAATAACCTTAATCGGAGCATTGGTCTGATCAACACAAGAAATACAGAATAGAAAAACTCCTATAAAACATACGTTTAAATACTTAATTGCGTGCATAGTTAAAAAGTGATGGACTTGTAAATCTAAGGTTTAATTACAGAACCAGCACACAATTGAAATCAACAAATTTTTCTGAACTTATTGTGGGTGATCTGCAGGCAAGTGTTCTACTAGAAAATCTATCACTATGTTAAAATGTTGAAGGGGTTCCGTATGTCCTCCATCTATTATTACGTGATCGTGATAATG
>CALIQO010000520.1 GCA_938044055.1 uncultured Saprospiraceae bacterium | reverse complement strand
GGGAAGATGCTTTATTATACCGCTGATTTACCATTTCCTGTAACGCATACACCTGATACATTTACTACATTTAGAAAAGAAGTTGAAAGGTTCATTCCTATAAGAGATCCACTTAAGGCTCCGGAATCAATTCCTTCTGTTTCAGAGGAAGTGAATTATGGTGAAATTCCCACATTATATGATTTTGGTTTTTCAGACGATGAGTATAAGCATATTGAGGAAAATAAATTTCATGGCGGAGAAACTGCCGGTTTAGATCAATTGAAATACTATTTATGGGAGACTGATCTAGTATCAGTTTACAAGAACACCAGAAATGAAATGGAAGGGTGGGAGTACAGTACGAAGTTTAGTCCATGGTTAGCGCATGGCTGTCTATCTCCTAAAAAAGTCTATTGTGAATTGGTGAAATACGAGAAAGAAAAAATAAAGAACGAATCTACTTATGGCGTGTTTTACGAGCTGTTGTGGCGCGACTTTTTTCGCCTGATGGGTAAGAAACATGGGGATAAAATCTTTCTTCTTTCAGGACCTAGAGAGCTTGACAAAGATTGGTCACAGGATAAGTTCTTATTCGATAAGTGGGCTACAGGACAGACAGGTATACCTCTTGTAGATGCTTGCATGAGGCAATTAAATGATACTGGGTTTATGTCTAATAGAGGCCGCCAGAATGTGGCTTCATTCTTAGTGAATGATTTAAAAGTAAACTGGATTATGGGAGCTGAATACTTCGAGAGTAAATTAATTGATTATGATCCCTGTAGCAATTATGGAAATTGGAACTACCTGGCCGGAATTGGAAGCGACCCTAGAGAAAACAGGGTGTTTAACATCATTTCTCAGACTAAGAAGTATGACCCTAAGGGAACGTTCATTAAAAAGTATGTTCCTGAGTTGAGGAGTGTTCCACTTGAGTTTATGTCTTTTCCCTCTCGAATGTCAGATGAAAAGCAGGCAGAAGTTGGTTGTATAATCGGAAAAGATTACCCCAAGGCGCTTGTTACTCTAGGAGATTAAAACACCATCTTCCATGGTAAGGGATCTGTCGCTGAGCGCTGCCAGATCTTGGTTGTGGGTTACAATAAGAAAAGTCTGCCCCAGATCTTTCCTCAATTCCAAAAATAGATTGTGGAGTTCTTCTGAGCTCTGAGTATCCAGATTTCCAGACGGCTCATCGGCAAATACAATTCCAGGGTTATTAATGAGAGACCTGGCAACAGCTACCCGTTGCTGCTCACCACCTGATAGTTGATTCGGTTTGTGATCTATTCTTTCAGAAAGCTTTAGGTAGCCGAGAAGTTTTTTAGCTTTTGCGTAAGCGTCCGATTTATTCATACCGGATATAAAAGCTGGAATACATACGTTCTCTAATGCTGTAAATTCATTAAGTAAGTGATGGAATTGAAAAATGAAACCGATCTTCTCATTCCTGAATTGTGCTATGTCTTTTTTAGTTAAGGAAGACATATCGGTGCCATCGACCATCACTTGCCCTTTGTCATAAGTATCTAAAGAGCCGAGGATATGCATAAGCGTAGACTTTCCGGAACCTGACTTACCTACTATGCTTACAATCTCACCAGGAGATACGTCGATATCTACACCCCTGAGAACACGAAGGTCACCATAAGACTTGTAGATATCGACGCCCTTTATCATATTTCTTATCCGAAAATTTCGGTTCCAGCAAAGTGAAAAGATCCTTCTATGATTGCATTTTCATCAGAATCTGCACCATGAACTGCGTTCTCGCCTATAGAAGTAGCATAATTAGCTCTGATGGTTCCCTCTGCAGCTTCAGCAGGATTGGTAGCGCCTATTAGCTTTCTAAAATCTTCAATGGCATTTTCCTTTTCTAAGATAGCTGCTACGATGGGACCTGAAGACATAAATTCTACCAGCTCACCATAGAATGGTCTTTCTTTATGAACTTCATAAAACGCTCCTGCTTTTTCAGCAGAGAGGTGTGTATATTTCAAAGCTAGAATTTTAAATCCAGCTGCATTAATCTGATTCAGAATTGCACCGATGTGTCCGTTTTTTACAGCATCAGGCTTAATCATGGTAAATGTTCTATTTCCCGCCATTTTCTTTATTGTTTATGATTAATATTTTGAGAGTGCAAAAATAGTTTTTAATCTGAGTATAAACGATCTATCTGCCTTAAAAAATGTATTCTCCTTTGTTGATTTCGTTATATATCCTTGGCTGAAGTTGATAAATAGTGCAATTGCCCGTCTTTATATTAAAAAAAGTGCCATATGGTGTGGCTGAAACGGTTCATAAAGCTATTTTTGCGCATTCAATTATGAAAGAGAATATATCAGAAATTAAAGAATTGCTTACTTACCCTAAGCAAGTTGCCATTATATCTCATAGGAATCCAGATGGCGATGCGCTCGGCAGTGCGCTTGCCTTGAAGTTATTCCTAGATCAGAAAGGACATATGGTTAAAGTGGTTATGCCTAGTGAGTATCCATCAGGCTTCGGCTATCTGCCTGAAATCGACAACGTTATAATATCTGATGAGGAACCAGATATCGCGACAAAAGCATTTCAAGATGCGCAGATAATTTTCTGCTTGGACTTTAACAGCCTAGATAGGATCGATAAAATGGGCAAAGTTATACACGAGACATCTTGTACTAAACTTCTGATTGATCATCATTTAGATCCAGAACCATTCGCAGATTATATGTTGACAGATACGGATGCTAGCTCTACTTGCGAATTGGTTTACGAGTTCATACATATGCTCGGGGAAGAATCAAGAATAGGTCCTCGCATAGGAGATTGTCTGTTGACAGGCATCATTACAGATACGGGTTCATTCAAGTACAATACCAGACCCAATACCTATAGAGTGTCAGCATCTCTAAAGGAAGCGGGAGTAGATGATTACAGATTGCAGGATAAAATCTACAACTGTCTACAAGAAAAACAGCTGAGGTTGCTCGGCCATTGCTTAGCTAATCGGATGGAGCTTTTACCTGAATACAGAACAGGCATCATCCACTTAACGAAAGAAGATTATAAGACTTTCGACATAAGAAGGGGAGATACGGAAGGCATTGTTAACTATATGCTTATGATGAGGCATATAGATGTTGCAGCCTTTATTACGGAGCAACCTACAATTGTAAAGATCTCACTGAGATCTAAAGGAGCTATTTCTGTTCAAGAAATAGCTCGAAATCACTTTAATGGAGGTGGGCATAAAAATGCATCGGGCGGAAGCGCTTACGCTAAATTAGAGGACATCTTAACGAAATTTAAAAATGTAATACCTAGGTATGTTAAAAAACAAGCATAATTATTTTTTAATCCTGACAATTCTTATTTCGGGATTAACGATTGGCTGTAAGCCTGCATCTGATACGATAATGGGTTATAATTATCAGATACACGAATCTACAGGTGATAAAAAGGGGAGTCCTGGGGACTTCGTATTTTTCGAGTTTACAGTGACTTCTCAGGCAGACAGTGTGCTTGCGAGGATGGACACTCCTCCTCAACTACCCGTCTTGCAGGTGCCAGAGGCTGACGCTGTTAATCAGGATAATCCGGTAGCAGCATTGATAGGAAAACTGAGTATAGGTGACAGTGCTAGCATCCTTATGCCTCTGGATTCCATCAGACAACCTGGTATAGATCAAGAGCTTTTTAAGGATGGCTTGAATTACAATATCAAAGTAGTAGATGTTATGACTCAAGAGGAATATGAGAAGGATCAAGCCATGAAAAGAGATGAGATGATGGCTAATATGAAAAAACAACGCGAGCGTCTTCCGGAGATCATCACGCTTATGGATGATAACATCGAAGATTTCCAGAAAGGTAAGTTGGACAATATCCAAGAAAAAGATGGCTTACAATATTACATTCTGGAGGAAGGCACAGGAGCAGTACCTAATCAAGG
>CALIQO010000519.1 GCA_938044055.1 uncultured Saprospiraceae bacterium | reverse complement strand
GGCTGTTTTACCCAGCTTAACAGGCCGTTTAATACTAAACCTACACGGTGAATTATGTAGCTCAGTAGGGATCCTATAGCGGCACTTGCGACCAACAGGTATACATGGATCTGTCCAGAGAAGTTCATGAAGATATAGAGGAAGATACCCAGAATAGCACCTATGATTATAAGACTGACTTGCCTGATCATTTTATTAGGAAGTAAAGATGTATTCGATGTCCTCCAGTACATTTCAACAAAATACTGAATAAATTCCTAGGAATTTACCCAGTATTCTTGTTAAGTAAATTAATAAGACATGTTATCAACTTACCTTAATTGGTGGTATCGAAGCGAATTGGTTTCGTTAGATAATTTTTAGTTCTTTCTGCAGTGCATTAATCTTCGATGGCTCTTAGTAATTTGCCATACCTAGATTCTGAAGCTAAATTTTTAGCAGCCGATCTATAGGCATCTTTTACTTTACTCGATGCCTGTGATACTTGCTTAGAAAAATTATAAAGCGTGTTGTACATCTCATGATCTGAATTAATATCCTCTACAGAATTAATAATCATAATAAGATCACTATCAGAATATTTCTTGTCTGCCAGTCTTCGATATACATTAGATACATGATGACTGGAATTTAGTTCTATAGTTGACGCTAGAAAATTCTTCAGCATGGTGCCTTTAAGGTTGTGCCTATTTAGAACTTGGGAAAGAACATTAGCTTGATGGTGTTCAGAATTTATTGAATTACTGGATATCGAAAGTAACTCCATAACGGATTTTTCGTCAAGATCTTTTTTTAATAGATTGAGAAAAATATTGGCCTTGTGGTGATCGGAGTTTACTTTTTTAATACTTTTTAAGAGAGAATCATATCCCTCTTGCGAGATGTTAGGAGAGTCCAGGGCTTTAGTCAATACGTTGGCTACATGGTGATCTGAATTAATGCCATCTGTAGAAGAGATGACTAGGTTTAGATTATGACTGTCGAGTTTTCTACTGGACATTAACTCAGAAAGAATATTTGCTTTATGGTGATCAGAGTTTATCTGATCGATTATGACAAAAAAGGTTGACATATCATCTTGCGAAAAGGTCTTGTCATTTATTACTTCTGTGAGAATATTGGCTTTATGATGGTCAGAGTTAATGGACTTAGTTACTGTTAAGAAACTGGACATGGAATTGGATCCAGATAGAAATCTACTCAAGTTATCTTTTAAGAGATTGGCTTTATGATGGTCAGATCCTATCCCTTTTACAGTTTTCAAGGTTGCTGTTAATTCACTTTCTGTAAGCTGCTTATCAAGAAGGACATCTATATAGTGTGTCTTGACATGGTCGCTTTCAATCTTTTCGATTTCATTAATGACATTATCGACTCCTCCATTATTATAGAATCGATTGACTCTTTCTTCAGCGCCTATGGTTGTAGTTCTGAGAAGTTCAGGTAGGATTTCTGAAAGCCATTTTCTGCCTTCACCTTCATAGGGTTTCTCCTTAGAACCTACATAGTATTTTCTTACTATGCCTCCTGCATTGTCTGATTCCATATAGATCCTACGTCTACTGCCAAATGCCGATTTTCTTATTTCTATATATCCGCCATCAGATATATAAGTGATGTCTTTTTCATCGTCAGAAATCGTAAATTCTCCTTCATATTCAAGTGAAAAACTGCTCTTCTTGCCATTGTCAATGCTTATGGTTGTTTTATTGTTAGAAGAACTGATAGAAGTGCTCTGCGCATTTATTTCTGACATACATAATGCAGCGAAGAAACATAAAAGCAGATAAGTTAAACGTACTATTGAAATTTTCATAATGGGTGGTTATGGTTGTTGATTAATAATAACAATCCAAATATGGGGGTTCCATCAAGCAATTAAAAACGAAATGTAATGAACTGGCTTACTATTGTACTGAGTTGTACACTGTACTGCTTATCCTGATATAAATCACACATGTAGACGAACTTCTAGCTGAAATCCAATTCTTAGAATCTAGAAGCAATTAAGCAAACCAGAATAATATGCCTATTACAACTATGATTAAAACAAAGGCTTGGTACCTGTAGTTTTTATAGAATGGCAAGTCGCTCAATTCAGCAGTTTCTGCTCTATAGACTGCTGGTGTCCAGATCATAGAATCTAACTGCGAATCTTCTGGTGGTGGTGTCATATAAGAAACCACAATCATGGTAATTGCCGATAAGGCAAAATGAATTCCAGCCATGTATAAGAAGTTAGGCAAGCCTATTGGTTTTCCATTGAGTTCATTTATAACAATAAGTATGGTGAGCAGAAGTCCGACACCTATACCAGCAATTGCACCCTTGTTGTTGATTCTCTTAAAGAACAATCCCATTACGAAAAGCGCTACTACAGGAGGACTAAACCACGATAAAGTCTGCTGTAAGTAATCCCAGAGTTTTGAGAATTTTCCGATCTGAGGTGCCCATGCAATGGCAACAATCATAATAACAACTGTTATTATTCTTCCTACAA
>CALIQO010000518.1 GCA_938044055.1 uncultured Saprospiraceae bacterium | reverse complement strand
ACTCCTTATCCAGACGGGAAAGCCAGAGACACTTTTCGATCAAGCAAGAGAAGTATAGAGTGCGTATTCTTCCTAGCAATGCAATTCGTAAAAAGGTACGTACCAGGTATTAAATTCAATACAATACAATGTATTACTTTCCAATTTCATATACGACAATAAGGTGTCCATCTAAATCCTGAAACGATGTCTCGTAAAACCAAAACCCTTGACCCTCATCCTTTTTAATATCGGTACAGACAATCCCTAAATTTTCCAAGTCAGAAATCGTAATGTTTATATCCTGAACTTTTATGACTAATGATGACATTATGGGCATGGAAGGAGTCGGCAACTCTATTCCTTTTACTTCAGTTAATCCTAGCACCCTCTCCTGATTTTCTCCATCTAGAGTTGCGAATCGAATTGAACAATGTTTTGGAATTTTAAAAACAGGATAGGAGTAAGAATCTGGTGTAGAATCTTGAATATAGTGAACAGAAAAACCTAAGACATCTCGATACAATTCCAGCGATCTTTCAATGTCCTTGACTAATAATGTTGTTCTCTTTAAAATCGGAATATTTATCATACGGTTATATCACTTCAGTTATAATTTAAGATGTTATCTGTGGAACACGTCTTATATCTTTTATCATCCATACCACTATAAAAGCCGATAAGATATGAAGAAGAGATACAGTAACAATTACAGGATTGTACGACATCTTATCTATCATATAACCGAATAATGGGGTCATCAACATAGCGCCAAAACTTCCGGCAGAACCTGAAATCCCCCATACTGTGGCAGCATCATTCTCTGAGAATAAATCAATAGGAATTGTAAATAGTGCAGATTGCTTAAACTGTAGACTAAACAGTGCCCATGAAATTATTGCAATTGCTCCTGCTGCTGAATTGATAAAAACACAGAGTGCTACAGGGACAACTAGAATTGCACCTATCCAGATGACACATTTGCGAGAGCGATCTATCGACCATCCTCGATCAATTAAGTAACTACCTGTCCATCCTCCAGCAAGGCTACCGATATCTGAAGCAAGAAATGGAATCCACGAAAACAGCCCTATCGCCATCAGATCCATTCCTTTAGTCTCTGATAAAAAACTAGGAATCCAGAAAACGAAAAAATAAAATACACCATCAGAAACGAATCTCGACAATGCTATCCCCCATACTTCTCGGTATTTAAAAAAATAATACCAAGAGACTTGCTTGTTACTTCCTATAGTTTCAGGTAGCAATTCTCTTTCTTTTTCAGTAATGGTAGGGTGAATATCAGGATCATAATAGATTTTATTCCATAGTATCAACCATAAAAATCCTATTGCCCCTGTAACGATAAAACCTATCTTCCATCCTACCGTCAATATCAACCATGCCATGAGTGGAGGTGCAATAATAGCCCCTAAGCCTGGACCCATATTTAATATGCCTACAGCTTTAGATTTTTCAGAATCTGGAAACCACTTTGAAATGGCTTTCATGGCGGTTGGGTAATTAGCAGCTTCTCCTATTCCTAGTAGAAATCTTGCAATACCTAAGGACCAGACTCCACGTCCTAGAGCATGAAGCATCGCCGCTATTGACCACCATATTACTGCAATATTGAATCCTTTTTTAACTCCGATTTTATCCACTATCCTTCCGGATAGAAACTGCATAATTGCATAAGCCAGTAGAAAAGCAGAAACGATCCATCCATAGCCCTCATTGGATATATCAAGATCTTCTTTAATTACAGGAGCTGCTACAGAAAGTGCTTGACGATCTATGTAATTTATCGTTGTTGCTAGAAAAAGCGTTCCTATTATCCACCATCTTTTCACGATGGATAAGCCTATCTAGGATTTAATTTTTTAAAATAAGTCCAGCTGGTTTCATTAGGACCATAATGTTTCTCAGGTGAGTGTCTATACTCAGGTTTAGTTGCAGCAACATAATCACGTAAAACAGCGGGCATATCATCGTAATTTTTTTCTGACAATTTATACCCCGCCCCTTGATAGATCATTCTTCCAGGCTTCTGCCCCATTTTTAACCATGGCAACCATGGACCCATTCTTGTCCATGAAATAGTTGCCGAAGTAGATTCATCTTTTTTGTCATTCAATTCATCTTCAGAAAAGAAAAACTGGAACAATTCAGCAGCTTCATACAGACTAGATTGAGAATTATCCGGATATTCCTCAATTGTCAATGGACTGGGATATGCCAGAAGAACATCAGCGTTCATACAGATTACATCATCACCATATTTATTGTGATTTACTCCCCATGGCCCGAACCTCCCTTCTAAAGCAAATTCTTGGTTGACAGGATCATTCCATACATGAAGCACCTCGACTTCTTCATCCGTATAAGGATTCTTATATGTTTCCAAGACTTCACCAGTCTCTGTGTCCATATATAATAGAACCTCCCTAGTCAATAATGAGTACCCCCCATCGGTAGTAGGAAGTAATCTTCCGATATTATACATTTCGAAATCCATCATCGTTTTATCTCGCTCTCCATCTACAACACCATAAATAGAGCCATTGGCATAATAAATAACTTCTTCTGTTGAATCTAGGCTACCTCTTACTTTCGCAAAAGCAAGAAGATTATCTTCTGCTTTATCAAGATCTAATGACAGTGATTCTCCTATGCTACTATTATCAATCGAATCAGATTGGGCACAAGTAAGAAAGAGCATACTGACTGTTAATAAAAGAATGTATTTCATGT
>CALIQO010000517.1 GCA_938044055.1 uncultured Saprospiraceae bacterium | reverse complement strand
TAGATTTATCGGTATTGTTGAGGGCGTAGATCAATGGTAAAGTGATCTTTTTTTCTTTTATATCGATACCACGTGGTTTTCCTATATCGATTTCTCCATAGTCGAAAAGGTCATCCTTAATCTGAAATGCCATTCCTATCTTTTCTCCGAAGATTCTCATTTTTTCAACTTCGTCGTCGTCATCAGAGGTAGAGGCTGTCCCCACTGCACATGCTGAAGAAATCAGTGAGGCCGTTTTGCCTTTTATGATTTCATAATATACTTCTTCATTGATATTGAGTTTTCGGGCTTTTTCACTCTGGAGGAGTTCTCCTTCTACCATGGTTTTTACGGCACTACTTAAGATCTCAAGATGTCGAAACTCTTTGCTTTCTAACGCAACAAGTAATCCTCTAGAGAAAAGATAGTCCCCTACAAGCACAGCTATTTTGTTCTTCCATAAAGCATTGACAGAAAAGAACCCTCTGCGCTTATGTGCTTCATCAACAACATCATCATGTACCAGAGATGCAGTGTGTAATAATTCTACCATGCTGGCTGCAACGAAAGTAGAGGGATTGGTTTCTCCATTTAATCTCGCACATAGAAAAACGAACATAGGTCTAATCTGCTTGCCTTTTCGTTTTACAATGTAATACATCACCCTATCTAACAAAGCCACCTGACTTTTCATAGAATCTCTGAAATGTACTTCGAACTGTTTAAGTTCTGTGGCTATAGGTGATTTTATTTGTTTGAGATCCACGAGGGGAATTTAGTCTTGATCAGGCAGCAAGGTACAAGAAATTTCAATTAAAGAATATATCAATTCTACCATACAATTAACCAGATATTGTGAACAATGTTGGCTTGAAACTCCATCTTATTTGTAATTTTGAGACTATAACCAATCCTAGATAGGATAGTGATAGAATTATTTAGAAGAAATTTTTTCTTTAATACATTGTTGATGATACCTTATATCATCTTTATACGTATTCCGGTTTTTCTTAATCCGGAGAGATATTTCTATGATTATCAAGGGGCGGAACCATTTTTGAACAATATTTATAGCCTGATTAGCTATCCCTGGTTACAGAATATATTATGTATCCTATTGTTGTTTATACAAGCTATTCTCATCAATATTATAATTAACCAAAATAGGATTTCTAGGAATTTCACCCTTTTCGCAGGAATCATATATATATTGCTTATCCACCTCAGTCCTTCCTTGTGTACCCTATCTCCACTTATTATAGGGATTACATTTTTTCTTATTGGTTTGCAACAGTTGTTTTCCACTTATAAAATCAATAAGGCATCTCTTTTTATTTTTAACACTGGATTCTTTTTTGCCATAGCTACCTTGTTTTATAAGCCTTTCATTGTCCTTTTAATTCTAGGTTACGTAGGACTTACCATATTGAGGTCATTTAGGTTTAGAGAAAGAGCTCAGTATATTGCAGGATATATTACCCCTATATATTTATATGCAGGCATATCTTATTTTCTACTGGGAGAAGGACATAGTGTAGGATTAGAGGCTATAGATGCTATAGGCATTATACAATTCAGTGTGATGGATTTAAGTGCGATTATAACGATATCCATAATAGGAATACTTATCCTATATGTTTTCCTAAGTTATAATGCATATCGAATTAAGAAAGCCATAGATGTACAGAAAAAAATAGACTTGGTATATTGGGTGATGTTGATATCTGTTTTCATTACTTTAATCAGTGATGATGTTTCATTGCGTGAGCTTGCCATCCCTGCCATTGCCATTGCCATCCTATTTTCAATGAGTTTTTCTAGGATTCAGAATAAAGTGCTTACCGAGTTGATTCATCTTGTATTTATAATGGTGATATGTACTACCCACTTCTTTCTCTGATATATTATAGAATAATTAAAAAAGAAGATTTTCAGGTTAATTTTCTCGTAATTCTTAATGATAATTTGACCCAGACTCCTTTATGGTTCTATTTTTGAATAAGTTTATCTAAGATCAACTCATAAGCAGCTACAAGCTTAATACATTATCATGATTATGAAAAAAGGAATTCTTTTATTGTTCTTTATTTCTTCTTACGTTTCTATTGTCGGTCAGACCCTTAATCCTGTTAAGTGGACATTTGATAAAGAAACAGATGAAAATGGTAAAATAAGCCTTGTTTTTCATGCAGAGATCCAAGAAGGGTGGACAGTGTATTCTCAATTTACTGGGGACGATGGACCGGTTCCTACTGAGATTACTTATGAAGAGAACGATGGAGTAACCATCGACGGAAAGAATATAGAATCAGGGCACAAGAAAGAAGGTTATGATAAAATGTTTGACACCAATGTAATTAAGTTTCTCGGTGATAAACCCTACGTTATCAAGCAAGCCATATCCCTGCCTAACGGGAAAGGAGAACTTACAGGTTACCTTACGTATATGGCTTGTGACAATGAGCGTTGTCTTCCTCCTACGGATGTAGATTTTTCTTTTAGTCTAGCTTCCGCAAATGAAGCTCCGAAGCAAGAAGACCTTCCCGAAAAAAAAAAAGATAAAATAGTTGAGTCGGAAAACCTCGATGTTGATGTAAAAGCATCTAACGAGGAAAATCCCGTAGTTATAGAAGAGACTCAGCAAGACTTGCCTTCTAGTCAGGAAGTAGAAGTAGTTGAAGAATCGATTACACCCATTGTTATCGACATGGATGGTGAGGGCTCAGCGCTATTAGATTCTACTAATGATGAAGAACAGTCCAGTGGGATGGACTGTTCTTCATCATTAGTAGAATCTAATAGCGCTGAGCCTT
>CALIQO010000516.1 GCA_938044055.1 uncultured Saprospiraceae bacterium | reverse complement strand
GGGCAGCATCATGCTCTGCTTCTTGAACTTCAGCTAAACCGCCATAGTTCGAAACGATAGCTGGGTAATAGTGCACATCTTTCTTTATACTGAATACAACGCCATACCCATTTTTGTACTGACCGTTTACCATCTCATTATCAGAGTAAAAAAATCTGTTGACTGTATTTTGTTTTATAATGGATTGTATGACTTTCTCGGCGACTTTAAGGTCTTTATCCATCTTTTTTTGATCTATGGTCTGTGCCATGGATGTTCCATAGAATCCTGTAACAAGCAGGAATAGTATTAATCGTTGCATAATGTGTTATTTTTGAATTGGTGGTGAATCTATGTTAGCGAATTGTGGATATCCTGTCTGAATCATCTGGGCTAAATTATTTAGGCCTGTATTGATAACCTGAATATCATTGTTTCTTCTTGCATCTAAGTATTCTATAAACTCATTCATCATCTGTCCTACTTTTTCATCCTGCAGGGCTGTACTCTCTGCAATCATATTGACGGTAGATTTATCATAGCTGGCCTGAATCATATTTTTCATACTAGTTATTCCTGCATTATATTCTTCTTTAGACAATACATCAGGTGGTATTCTAGCTTGAGTGTTGAATTCTTCTAGGATAGAAGACTTGAGCGATTCTAAAGCGAGATCTAGATCTGCTTTGGAAATTGAGTTGATAACAGGTTCTTCCACATGTTTTTCTTGAGGAACAATCTCACCGAATCCCATGACCAGTCTTCCTTCTTCAGTAGATACCTGGAAATCTGTTATTTTACCTAGAGTGAGTAAGAGCACTATCGATGCTGCAGCTGCCATCCACGATCTAGGTATAGATCTAGATTTAGCAGGAAACTGTATAACGGGCTGTGTTACCTGAGCATCCATATCGTGTGAGAAAACACTCCTTACTTGAGAAAGACTTTCTACTTCATTTCTCAGGCCAGCATCGGAGTTCATTTCTATTTCGAAACGTTCTCTCTCCGAAGCATCCATTTCTCCATATAAGTAATCTATAATTCTTTCTTTATTCATAATACATTTCCTTTAACCATTGATTTTTATTGACAATTTTTTTCATGGCGTCGAGCCCATAATACAATCGTGCTTTTACTGTATTTTCAGAAATTTTCAGAGCGTCGGCAATTTCTCTAAACTTAAGTCCTTCATATTCTTTCATGATGATGACTTGTCTCTGCTCTGGTGATATCTGTCCCAGAATTTGTCTCAAGACAGTTCCTCTTTCTTCCTGATTGTATATTTTTTCAGGATGATTAAAATCGGCAACTTGGGGTAGCTCTAGGGTGGTGGTTACGAGCTTAGATTTGGCAGATTTCTTCCTGCTTTCGCTGTGACAGAAATTGGTAGCGATGGAATAGATCCACGATTTAAATTTGCGTGTATCCTTAAGATGATCAATCTTACGGTATACTTGGATGAATGTAGTCTGAGCTATATGCTCAGCAGAATGATGGTCCCCTGTATATCTTAAGGCATAGTTATATACCCGTTGATACCACCGATCCATCAGCGTATTGTAAGCTCCTCGCTTTCCCAGTTTACAATCCATGATTAATTCTGCATCCATTACTTCGCTTGGTTTTTCTGACATGCTTTATGGTATACATTTAGGACGCATGTTGTTTCAGAATAGTTGTAAGGTTATGGATTTTTTAATGAAAAGGATATAAGGAGAAAGGTTCTTTTTCGTTTAAGGAATATGTATAAGATTTTAATAAGTGTTTTTTTATGCCTTTCGGCAAATGTGATTATGGCTTGTTCTTGCGTCATGCCTGGACCTATTTCTGTTGATGAATTAATAGAAAGCCCGCTGGTGTTTTATGGTACAGTAATGTCTGTCGATGAAGAAGTACCTGAAAAGAGAGGAGGCAATCCATTTGGCGGAAGCTTGAGAAATAAAAAGGTTCAATTTAAAATATCGACGGTTGTTTTCGGAGATAAATCAGCAGATGAAGTAATGGTTGTTACAGGGGCAAGCAGTGCCAGTTGCGGCATTAATTTTATTGTGGGAGAAGAGTGGATTGTGTGGACATATGATGGAGGTGATGAATTGCATACCGGAATATGTACCAGAAGTGCAAGGAAAGAAAAAATGGATAAGCACCATAAGAATCTCGTCTCTGATTTCCTAAAACATAAGAAGAATAAAAAGTGGTGCGATAAGGATAAAAATCACAATGCTGAAGGTTCCGTTATGGAAGGTAAGCCTTATGGCAAATGGATCGTTTTCTATGACACTGGAGATGTCAAGTATACAGGTGCATATAAGGATGGAAAAAAGCATGGTTTATGGAAGTATAACGCTTCTAGAGAAGACGCCTATAGATGGGTGCATGATTCTTATCCTGCTGAAAATACGAAACTAGAAGAATACGTAGGAGTAACAGCTATGATTAGAAGATTCGATAACGGCATCCTCGTTGAAGAGAAAGAAGTCATTAAGGGCTATGGAAGAAGGCATTAAATAGTAACAAGTAAAAGTAAAAGTAAAATAAAATTGAAATGATCCTTATTACATTATTCTTGTATATACATGAAAACCAAGAAAGCAACTATTATAATTATGAGGAAGCTGTACTGCCTATTTTAGAAAAACATGGAGGCCAGATGATGACTAAAATTGGAAAAGGCAACCTGGTCTGGAATTCTGATAACTTAAATTGTCCTGATGAGATACACGTTGTTTCTTTTCCCTCAAAAATTGCTTATAAAGAATACATAGTGGATCCAGAAAGAATAGCACTAAGCGATTTAAGAAAATCAGCTATAAAAGAAACAATGGTCATGCAAGAGGTGCAATAGTACTTCCTTCTATGCGCATAAAGTCAACTGTTCCTATATTGTGATGGAGAGCATTGAAAATGTGACTTAAAGGCAGCAGAGAAACTTGCTACATCCTTATAACCGAGCTCTATGCTTATGGAGGTAATTGAATGTTCTGAATGCTTGAGTTGTTCTGCTGACTTTTTTAATTTTGCTTCTCGCATATACTTAGCGGGCGTAGTTCTATAAAGTTTTTTGAATTTTCTTTTAAAAGAACTTACACTCATATGATTAAGGAAAGCAAGTTCATTGATTGTCAAGTTAGATAATACATGGGTGCTTATGGTGTTTTTGAATTCTATGTTTCGTTTTCTCTGTGGTTCTAAGAATAGTTTTTGAATAATTTTAATTCTATCTGTTTTTACAAGAAGTAACAACAGTTCCTTAATTTTTAATTCTAGTAATTCATCGTTAATGAGAGAAGGATTCTTGAAGTAATATTGTAGACTCTCAATGTACTTGCCTATCATCTTGTCTGTTCCGATAAAATTGAAATCAGCCGTTATTCCGTCTGGCTTTTTAGTTAGGAAATCTGGTAGAATGTCATTGTATATAGATTGTATTACAGAAGGGTATAAGTGGATTCCTATAGCCTGGCAAGAATCGTTATTACCTTCCGGTAGGTATTCATTAACGTATCTACCGCAGTTAAGTAATACTCCTGAACTATCTGTTACTCTTATCGACCCGCTGGGAGAATGAATGTTTGTTTTACCATGTGTTACGTAGTAAAAACAGACTTCGTCTTCCATGCTCGCTTCGATTTTAAAAGGAGGTTTTATCTCTGCTTTAATAAAAACGACCTTACCTCTTAGTTTATATTGTTGTACGTTTTCTAACATGAATGGATAATATACATAACTATATGAAAATCAAATGTCGGATTCTAATTGGAAATTTTCTGGAATGGAACCATATTGTTTCTTATTTAAACTATATGAGAGTCTGAGGTTGTATATCATCCCAGATCGTTTTAATTCATTTAGCGTTTCAGAGTTTATAACAGATATGACATCAGAAGAATCTATATGACCAAATGTAGAAGATTTATATTCTATGGCTAATCCTAAACGTATACCTTTTATCGTTTTTATAGGTAGTTGAGTACCTATAGTGTATCCTCTTCCATCTAAGGTAATATCTGAAAATTGATCAAATGAGTATCTATCTACGAATTGATATCCTATGTATACCGGCAGGCCATGCCCTGGAGGCACTCCTCGATCATTCATAATGATTGATGAGGGAATCGTAAATCCGATTGTCATGCCTATCTCGATGTGATCGAATCCGAGTATATTTAAATCTGTCTCTCCTATGCGTGCAGAAGAATCCTCGAAATCACCATCTGAGAAAAACCCATGAACACCAACAGAAAAATTCATGGATGTCAATGTGTTGAAAAAAATATGACTGCCCAGTCGATTGCCTTCAATAGATTCATCACC